>JAEEOX010000076.1 GCA_016284485.1 Bacillota bacterium
TTACGATGATGAGATCGCCAAATGGATACAGTGCCTGGTAGATGGTATCAAATTATCAGACGCCTATGTGGATTACTCTTCCTTTGACGCCAACAATGACGGGGAGATCACCACAGACGAAATGGCATTGGGAGTAATCGTAGCCGGATACGACTCTTCCTACGACTATCCAAATGCCCCCTACGGTGCAGATTTCTATATCTGGCCCCACGCCTGGAACATCTATTCAGGATGGTATGAGTATTTCCAGTCTCAGTATGCTGACCCAAAGGACTTCATGCCCTCCCCTGATGGAGTAGTTGTAAGCGAATATATCTGCATGTCCGAAGACATGATACCCGGCTGGCAGGAGAATGTCAGCACGCTGTCCCACGAACTTGGCCACTACCTGGGCCTTCCCGATCTATACGATACACGAGGCAATACCAACTCCGGAAGCTGGAAAAACTATGACGCCAGTTACCTCTCTGTAATGTGTGTCGGCTGCTGGGGATGGAGAGAAGATCTTCAGGACTACTATCCTTCGGCCTTCGACGCCTGGTCCAGATGCTGCCTGGGATGGGTGGAGCCTGAGACCGTAAGCACAGGGATCCACAATGTGGTAAGCGAATATGGAAGTGAATACAACGTCCTCAGGATCGAGACCGGTACGCCCGGCGACTATTACCTCCTGGAGAACCGTGAGTACGAAGGTTGGGATGAGGCTTTGAACATGAGCTCTGCCAACGGTTGGTCACCTGCATACTGTTACGCAGATCATGCTCCAAACGGTGGTCTGGTCTGCTGGCACATAGATGATGTCGTATATGACCAATATGCAGGCTCGAACTCCGTGAACAACGGCAACCACCGTCCCGCGGTAATGCCCCTGTATCCCGAGGTCAGCGGAGGCAATGTGACCTTCATAGGAAACCTCAATGCAGAAGGACGTTCCAGACCTTTCTTCACATATGACATCTGGAACAGGGATTATGCAGATACTCTTGACTGCATCGATTTCCCGACATACAACAATTCTAACAGCCCAGGCAACAGGACTTTCTCCGGCGTCCAGATCAATATCCTGCCTAATCCCGACTCCCACACAGTCACCATCAAATTTGCCGGAGGTGACGAGATCGTAAGACTTTCCGGAAAAGACAGATATGACACAGGCATCGCCGCAGCTGAAGAACTCAAGGAAGTCATGGAATGGGATAAGTTCCAGAAGGTCATCGTTGCCAGCGGAGCTGACTTCCCCGATGCATTAAGCGCAAGCTATCTCGCAGCCAAGAAGAATGCACCTGTCATCCTGGTAGGCAAGGATGCCGCAAGCATCAGCAAGGTATCAGCTTACGTAAACGAGAATCTGGCATCCGGCGGAACGGTATACATCGTCGGCGGTAACGGAGCTGTAACTCCGGAGTTCGAGTCCGCCCTGACCGGCAATGTCCAGAGAGTAAAAGGAGCCAACAGATTCGAGACAAACATCGAAGTTCTGAAGGAAGCAGGTGTAAGCGGCGAAGATCTGCTGGTAGCATCCGGAATGAATTACGCTGACGCGCTCAGCGCTTCCGCTGCAGGCAGACCCATCTTCCTGGTAGGAGCTGCCCTGAACGATGCTCAGAAAGCATACCTGGAAGCCAACAAGGCAAACTTCGCCAGCACTGCCTACATAATCGGCGGAAACGGAGCCGTTTCTGAGGCAATTGAGGCAGACATGAAGAATTATGTTGCCGCCACCAAGAGAGTCAAAGGATCCGACAGATTCGCCACATCCAAGGCTGTGGCCGATGAGTTCTTCACAGGAGACCTTGAGAACATGGTGGTCGCCAGCGGAATGGCCTTCCCCGATGGACTTTCCGGCGGACCGGTAGCCCTGGCCTACGAAGCACCTCTCATTCTGGTAGCCAACAACCACTACGATCATGCGACTGAGCTCTTCAAGGAAAAGGGAGCTCACAGGCTCATCGTAATGGGCGGCAAAGGTGCCGTTTCCAAGGAGATCGCAGAAGCTGTCGCAGCACCTGCGCATGAGGAATAAGCCTTAACGATCAAAGAGCGCCCTGTGGGGCGCTCTTTTTGTATAACAAAAGCTTCCTTCCGCACAAAATATTTTGCGCATAATTGTGTTACAAGTAGAAACGAACGTAATAAATTGATATAATTATATCGATAGAATGACCGCGGCGTCCTGATCGGCGCCGCATTGAAGTTACAGCCCGGGCGCCCTGCGGGCGCAATCGTTATTTCAAGGAGGAAAACGTGAAAAAGTTTTACAGGATCGCTGTACTAATACTGATCTTCTGTCTCTGCTTCACAACAGCAGCTTTCGGAGCAGACAACGGTCAGACCACAGTATCGGCAGATAATCACGAGCACTTGTTCAGCTGCAGACAGCTGCCCTTCGCTCCCGGTCATGAATTCCCGCTGGTAACGCTGGACGACGTGGCATGGAGAAGCGGCGAGTATTCCGGAACTCCCATTACTGAGAAGATCCCGGCAAAGTATCCCCACTTCGATACTCCGACAGAGATCCCTCTTCTCATCCTGGTCCTCGAATTCAATAACATTGAGTATCAGGACGACTATGACTGGGACGATTACGTCTTCACAGGAGATCTTTCACTGGTACAGTATTATAAGGACATGTCCTTCAATCAGTTCAACTTCGTGCCTGCGAAGGAGACCAGCGCATACAATGTCGGCGGCAACCATAACAAAAAGGATAAGGTCAATGACGGTATCGTCCACGTCTCAGTGAACGCAGACCACGGCAACTGGAATCTCGATTACGATGATGAGATCGCCAAATGGATACAGTGCCTGGTAGATGGTATCAAATTATCAGACGCCTATGTGGATTACTCTTCCTTTGACGCCAACAATGACGGGGAGATCACCACAGACGAAATGGCA
>JAEEOX010000077.1 GCA_016284485.1 Bacillota bacterium
GGAAGGTACAACAGAGATAACTCTTGCAGATACTGTGATCGCTGCGCTTGGCCACGCCTGGGACGAGGGCAAGGTCACAACCGAACCCACATGCACAGAGACAGGAGTAAAGACCTTCACCTGCACACGCTGCGGCGAGACAAGAACTGAGACGATCGAAGCTCTTGGCCACGATCTTACTAAGACAGAGGCTAAGGCATCGACCTGCACAGAACCCGGCAACATCGAGTACTGGACATGCGAGCGTTGCGGAAAGATCTTCTCGGACGCGGAAGGCACAACGGAGATAACACTCGCAGAAACCGTGATCAATGCGCTTGGCCATGCCTGGGACGAGGGCAAGGTAACGACTGAACCAACTTGCACAACTGAAGGCGTCAAGACCTTCACCTGCACGCGCTGTGGAGAGACCAGAACTGAGGCTATCGAAGCTCTTGGCCACAATCTAACTAAGACCGAAGCCAAGGATGCGACATGCACAGAGCCCGGTAACATCGAGTACTGGACCTGCGAGCGTTGCGGTAAGATCTTCTCAGATGCAGAGGGCACAATAGAAATCGCGCTTGCAGATACGGTGATCAATGCTCTCGGCCATACCTGGGATGAAGGAGTCGTCACAACAGAACCCACCTGCACGACAGAGGGCGTCAAGACCTTCACTTGCACACGCTGCGGAGAAACCAGAACTGAGACAATTGAAGCTCTTGGCCACAATCTTATTAAGACTGAAGCCAAGAATGCAACCTGCACCGAAGCAGGCAACATCGAGTACTGGACATGCGAGCGTTGCGGAAAGATCTTCTCGGATGCGGAAGGTACAACAGAGATCACATTAGAAGATACAGTGATCAATGCTCTCGGTCATGCTTGGGACGAGGGTGTCGTCACAACAGAGCCGACATGCACAGAAACAGGCGTAAAGACCTTCACCTGCACACGCTGCGGTGAAACAAGGACTGAGACGATAGAAGCTCTTGGTCACAACCTTACTGCAACGCCCGCAGTAGCAGCAACATGCACAGAACCCGGCAACATCGCTTACTGGACATGCGAGAGATGCGACAAGATTTTCTCCGACGCAGAAGGAACGACCGAAATCACACTGGCAGACACCGTGATCCATGCAACCGGCCACGACTATGGCACACCGGTCTACACATGGTCCGAGGACAATTCAACTGTAGCTGCTGTTGCGATCTGCAGGAATAATCCGGGTCACATTGTGACAGAGGAGGTAAGCACCACCTACGAGGATGTAGTGGCTGCAACCTGTGAGGGAGCCGGTTCGAGAGTGTTCACCGCAACCTTTACGAAAGAGCAGTTCAGCACCCAGACCAGAACGGTGGCAACCGACCCGATCGGTCACGATTACGATAAGCCGACCTATGTCTGGTCAGATGATAGATCCACTGTGACCGCCACAGCGATCTGCAAGAACGATCAGACCCACATCCTGACAGAGACAGTCAATACAACAAAAGATACGACCCCCGCCACCTGTGAGGAAGACGGAAAGACAGTCTACACCGCAGAGTTCGAAAATGTTTTGTTCGAGACTCAGACGGAGACAGTGGTCATAGCTGCGACCGGTCACGATTATGAAAGCCCCTCCTATGAATGGGCTGAAGATTATTCGACAGTGACCGCCAGAGCGGTCTGCAAGAACGATAAGACCCACATCCTGACGGAGACTGCCGATACCACAAAAGACACAACTCCTGCCACCTGCGAGACAGCGGGACAGGTAACCTACACCGCAGAGTTCACGAATGTTTTGTTCGAGACTCAGACGACTACGGTAACCACTCCTGCAATCGGTCACCTTTACGGTGAGCCCACATACGAATGGTCGGCTGACAAGTCGACCTGCACAGCAACTGCGGTCTGCAGCAACGACCCGAGCCACATTCTGACAGAGACTGCAACGGCCACAAGTGTGATCACAACAGAGGCTACCTGCGAGACCGAAGGACTCAGGACATTCACAGCAACCTTCGAAAACGACAAGTTTGCGACTCAGACTGCCACGGAAGTGATCCCGGCCAAGGGGCACACTCTCGTTGCAACGGCGGCTGTTGAGCCAACCTGTACGGAGGCAGGAAACTCTGCTTACTGGACCTGCAGCGTCTGCAGCAAGTATTTCTCGGACGCAGAAGGTGCACATGCGATCGCTGAAGGCAGCTGGGTGCTTCCCGCAAAGGGACACAGCCTGGTCAAGACCGACGCTCACCCGGCAACCTGCACGGAGCCCGGCAACAGCGCTTACTGGACCTGCAGTGCCTGCGGAGAGCACTTCTCAGATGAACTGGCCACAGCGATCATCGCTGAAGGCAACTGGATCATCCCGGCAGCCGGCCATATCTGGGACAACGGTGTGGTTACGACCGCGGCGACCTGCACAGCAGAAGGAGAGAAACTCTTCACCTGCACAGTCTGCGGAGCGACCAGGACTGAAGTCATAGCTAAACTGCCTCACACCATCAGAGAAGTGGCTGCAGTAGCTCCTACGTGCACACTGCCCGGCAACTCCACATACTATGTATGCGACAGCTGCGGACATTTCTTCTCAGATGCTGAGGGCACCACAGAGCTTGAGGAAGGCAGCTGGATCATCCCGGCCAACGGCCATACCTGGGGCGAGTGGGTAGTGATAACAGCACCCGACTGTGTCAACCAAGGAAGCGAACAGCGTACCTGCACGGTCTGCGGAGCCACAGAGAGCCAGAACCTGGATCCCAACGGACATACATGGGCTGATGAATACACCATCGATCAGGAGCCTGACTGCACCACGGACGGAAGCAAGTCCAAGCACTGTCTGTTCTGCGATCAGAGAACGGACGTCGTAGTGATACCGGCTCTTGGACACGACTGGGACACTGAGAATGTAGTGTTCAACTGGTCTGAGGACCTGAGCTCTGCCGAGGCAGTATTCACCTGCAAGAGGAATCACAGTCACGTGGAGACTCTCCAGGCAGCCGTAACGTCCGAGACAGCGGCAGGAATCATCACCTACACCGCAAGTGTAGTGTTCGAGAACGCCACTTACACCGATACCAAGACGGCCAACGCGCACGAGGTCATCAGGATCTCAGGCAAGAACCGTTACGAGACATGTATCAAGATCGCTGATTACTTCATTGAGAGAAGCGGATCGGATAAGCTTCAGGCTGTAGTTCTCGCCACCGGCAAGGACTTCCCGGATGCCCTTACAGGAGCATATCTGGCTAACGTGAACAATGCACCCATCATGCTGATAGATGCATCGAGTTCAGCCAGGATCACAACATATATCAAGAACCACCTTGCCGCAGATGGAACTGTTTACGTCCTGGGCGGAAAGGGAGCTGTAGATGACAGCTGGCTGGCCGATCTCAGCGGATACACTGTGAAGAGGATGGACGGCAAGAACAGGTTTGAGACGAACCTGTCCATTCTGGAGGAATCAGGTGCGAAGGGTGGAGACATCTTCGTCTGCACAGGATCAAACTACGCCGACTCACTGAGCGCATCGGGCATCAGGATGCCCATACTCATCGTCGGAGGTACTCTGAGCGATGAGCAGAAGCAGTATCTGGAAGGCGGCAGCTGGAACTTCCACCTGGTTGGAGGCACGTCTGTTGTCACAGAAAGTGTGGAGAATGAACTCAAGGCTTACGGAACCATTGCAGACAGGACCTACGGCAAGGACAGATACCTTACGTCCAAGGCCATGGCTGAGAGATTCATAGGTGAGACACACGAGGCTGTGCTGGCTTACGGAGCCAACTTCCCCGACGGACTTTGCGGAGGCCCCCTGGCATACACCATGGGCGCGCCCATAATCCTGTCAGGTTCAACTCCTGCCACGAATGCTGCCGGCATCCAGTACACCACCGGCATGAATATCACATCCGGACTGGTACTGGGCGGATCTGCGCTGATCGATGATCAGACTGTAAGGACAACCTTCAGCATGAGGGAGTCAGACGAGATCATGATCTATGAGCAGTAATCTGTTCACTTGTAAATAACGCATAACAAAAGCGGCTGCCCGCCTGGGCAGCCGCTTGCTGTTTTCGTACGAATCAAGAAATCAGATCTTCTCGATCTTGGCATCTACAGCATTCTTCTTTACGCTCTCGATGCCGTTCAGGCAGCTCTTCATGGCCTTGTAGCCTTCGCTTACGGCGATGATCTGGCCATTGGTAGCCTTAAGACGGAAGCGGATCTCACCAGCTTTATCCGTGTAGACCTCAAACTTGGGGTGCTTCTCAACAGCGTATCCCTCAACTGTCTGATCCTCTACGGGAGCAACAGGTGCGTTCTTCTGTACGCTGGCGATGCCATTTCTGCAGGATTTCTCTGATGCATATACTTCGGAAGTAGCGATTACTTCACCGTTGCCGGCCTTAAGATCGAATTTGACTCCGGTCTTCGTTTCTTTAATGACAAATTTACCCATCGGAAGGTCCTCCTTATAATTATTCTCTTTTTAGTATATTTCACAACAATCAAAAAAACAAGTTTTTTGTTGCACTTAAGCAAGCAGGAGCAAAAAATCTGCGCAGTTTTATGATATAATACATAATGAGGTAGTATAGCGCATGAGATTAACTATAATGATAGCTTTATATGCGGCAGCGATACTGGCGGCCGTGGGTGTTTTGTTCGGGCCTCTCAGAAGGGCTGTGGACCCGGAAAGGAAACATCCACTGAGGGTGGCGGTGCCCATTCTGATCGTGCTTGTCATGGGTGCATTTCCTGTGATAGGGGCGGTCACTCCGGACGGACCGCTGTGCTGGTTTTTCCAGAAGTGGGGCAACATATTCCTGGGCATTTTCATCTATTTCTTCGGCCCGCTCCTGATCCTGTCGCTGTGTCTTCTGATATACGGTTTAATATACAGGGCGAAGCGTCACGAGAGATGGAGGCCGGGGAGAACCATATCGGCCGCGGTACTGGCTGTATCTTTAATAGCCACAGCTGTGCTGAACGTCAGCGGCTGGAACACAGCTCACGATGTCAAGGTCACCGGCTACCAGCTGCCAAAGGAGATGCTGGGCCTGGATGAGCCCATGAGGATCGTGTTGATCTCTGACCTGCACATCGGCGTCAATTCCGGCACCGAACTCTACAGGGAGATGGTGGAGAAGGTCAATGAGCAGGATGCAGATCTGGTGGTGGTCACCGGAGACCTGATAACCAGCTCATACGGTGCCATGAGGCATCCGGAGGAGTATGCCGCCATATTCAGTGAGATAAGGTCCAGGTACGGAGCATACGCGGTTTACGGCAATCACGACGTGGACGAACCGCTTCTTGGCGGCTTCACCTACATCGAAAAGGAAAAGGCGCTGAGGAATCCTGCCATGGAGTCCTGGGTCAGGTCCTGCGGATGGCAGCTTTTGGAGGATGAGGTGACGGAGGTGCCGGGCATTGACGGGATGCTTCTTGCCGGAAGGCGGGACGAGTCGAAACCCGGTGACGGCATCGATGAAAGGCTGCCGCTGAAGGAATTGCTGCGGGACACGGACCCGGACAAGAAGGTCTTGCTCCTCCAGCATGAGCCCACGGATCTCAGGGAACTTGGGGAAGACGGAGTTGCACTGTCGCTGAGC
Organism: Bacillota bacterium; assembly: GCA_016284485.1. GTDB lineage: Bacteria > Bacillota > Clostridia > Peptostreptococcales > Anaerovoracaceae > RUG754. The sequence continues at coordinate 5,601 of JAEEOX010000077.1, forward strand.
GGACATACTCACGACGGGCAGATATTCCCGGGAAATATATACTGCAGGATCTTCACCAGGCAGTCATACGGCATCAAGGACTGGGGCGACGCCAAGGCAATAGTCACCTCGGGAGTGGGATATTACGGTCCGCCGCTGAGAGTAGGGACCATAAGCGAGATAGTAGTGATCGATCTTAACTGATCGAACATTCAAGAGACAGGGAGAGTTTTTTTATGGAAGAAAACAAGATCAATCCGCGCAAGGAATGGAAGAGAAGCGCCAGGCAGGTGATCAAGACTCACTACATACTGCTGGTTTTGGTCTGCGCAGTTCTTTTGTACTACGGTACGGAGTTCGGATACGTGAGGGCCAATGCGCAGAACATGTATCAGATGATCACCACCCATGACATTCAGTTCGGACAGACGCTCTTAAAGGGTTTCGAAACCAGCTTAGACGAGCCTTCGGACGAAGTGCAGTCTGCTCAGGATGCGGTCCTGGAGTCGCTGGTCAACAACGACGCCGAAGCCGGACGTGACAAGGCAGACGAGCAGATGCAGGAATATGCAGACGGCAAGACCACCAATGAGATCACGGGCAGGAAGAACGGTATCTTCGCCGGAATCGCCAACACCATCTCGTCGGGCAGACTTTTCATGATACTGTACGACGGCTTCAATTCCATATTCAAGGATGGAAGGACAGCCTCGGTATTCGTCATCCTCCTGGACGTCATGTTCAGCGTGGCGGTCTGGGTTTTCCTTAAAAATCTGATCTCAGCCATCGCCAGGAGGATATACCTGGAGGCCAGGATGTATGAGCAGGTGCCGGTCGCCCATGTTTTGCACTTCAGGCTGGTCAAAAGATGGATCAGGGCTTCTCTCACCATGCTGACGGTATATGTGATGGAGACCTTGTGGTGGTACACCATAGTAGGCGGTGTCATCAAGCACTATTCCTACAGAATGGTACCCTTCATCGTAGCTGAGAATCCCGACATCAAGCCGCTGAAAGCCATCACCCTCTCCAGGAAGATGATGGACGGCCACAAGTGGGAATGCTTCAAACTCGACTTATCGTTCCTTCTCTGGAACATCCTGGGACTGGTGACCTTCGGAATCACCGACTTCCTGTGGACTGCACCCTACACTGTTGCCACGCTCAGCGAGTACTACGCTTACGTCCGCGCTCAGGCCAAGGAGGCAGGGGTGGAAGGAACCGAGCGTCTCGATGACATTTATCTCTTCGAGAAGGCTGAGGAGCAGTTCCTGAGGAAGACATATTCCGACGTCGAGGAGCAAAAGCACTTCATCGACGAGCACCGCGTGACTCTGGAGGGAAAGAAGGCCTTCTTTGCCAAGAACTTCGGCCTCTGGTTCGGTTCCACCGAAGAAAAGAAGATGTACGACGAAGTGGATACCCGCCGCCAGCAGATAGTGGAAGACCGTGCCGTGATCAAGGGCAAGATCTATCCGCAGAGACTGAACCCGCTGTGGCTGGAGAGCAACAACAACATCGTCAGGAACATCAGATACATCAGGACATACACCATCTGGTCCGTGATCCTCGTCTTCTTCGCATTCGCCTTTGTGGGCTGGTGCTGGGAGGTGGGTCTCCACGTGGTCACCGACGGTGTCTTCGTGAACCGCGGATTCTTCCACGGACCGTGGCTTCCCATTTACGGAGGAGGAGTGGCCATGATCGTGGTGCTTCTCGCCAGATGGAGATCAAATCCGCCGGCGGAGCTGGTGAGCATCGTGGTGCTCTGCGGATGTGTGGAGTATTTCACGTCACTCTACCTGGAGGTCACCAAGGGCATGCGCTGGTGGGACTACACGGGATACTTCCTTAACCTGAACGGAAGGATCTGCGGCGAAGGTCTCCTGGTGTTCGCAGTGGGAGGCATGGCTGCGGTATACATCCTGGTTCCCATACTGGATGCCATGTGGTCCAGACTTAACCGCAAAATAATCATCCCGGTCTGCATCGTGCTTTTAGTGGCGTTCGCAGTGGACTTCGTATATTCAACCAAGGTGCCCAATGTGGGCGACGGAATAACCGACTATGCAGCGTATACTGAGGTAGAGGACGCCGGTCCTTCGGCAGCCCTGCCGGGAAGCGCAGGCTGACATCACCAGGAAACCGGAGATCAAGGAAATGAAGAAATTTTTAATAGTATTGCTGACAGTGCTGCTCATCGCCGGATCTTTTGCGGGATGCGGCAAACAGCCGGAACCGGAGCCCGTTCCCGAACCGGAACCGGAGCCCGTGGAAGAACCCGATCCGGGACCGGACTATGATTTGATAATATCTGCCATGACCACGGAGGAAAAGGTGGCGCAGCTTCTGATGCCCGCCTTCAGGTCATATTCCTCCGACGGATACTCATATTCCAATGTGACCTCGCTGCCGGAGGATCTGGCCGGACTTCTCAGCCGCAGAGGCTTCGGAGGCATCATACTTTTCGCAGAGAATGCGGAGAGCACGGGGCAGATCACGAGGCTCATAGACCAGATGCAGACCGCCAACGCGGGAAGCAATAACCCCGGTCAGCTCCTCATGGGGGTGGACCAGGAGGGAGGCATGATCTACCGCCTGTCGACAGGAACGAAGTTTTCGGGCAACATGGGTCTGGCGGCCACGGGAAATCCGGAAAACGCCAGGACCGCAGGAGAGATCATCGGCAAGGAGCTGAAGGCTGTGGGCTTCAACTTCGACCTGGCACCGGTGCTGGACGTGAACAACAATCCGTCCAATCCGGTGATCAATCTCAGGTCGTTCTCAGATGACCCGGACACAGTGGCTGCCTTCGGAAAGGCCTTCATGGAGGGCCTTCATTCCGGCGGAGTGGCAGCTTCTCTCAAGCACTTCCCCGGTCACGGCAACACATCCACGGACAGCCATACAGGTTTCCCGAAGATAGACGGGACCTACGAGGAACTGGCTGCGGCAGAGCTCGTTCCCTTCCGCGCCTGTACAGATTCCGGGGCTGACGCCGTAATGACGGCTCACATCCAGTACCCGGGAATCGAGACCAATACATATACGTCCATATCGTCCGGCCAGCAGGTCTGCCTGCCTGCCACCCTGTCAAAGACCATCATAACCGATATTCTCAGAGGCAAGATGGGCTTCGGGGGAGTGGTGATCACGGACGCCATGAATATGGACGCCATAGCTGCAAACTTCAGCACCATGGACGCCGCGAAGCTGGCGCTCAACGCCGGAGTCGACCTGATCCTCATGCCGGTGAACGTCCAGGACAAGGGCGGCATCGACAGGCTGGAAACATACATCCGTGACGTGGCAGCCATGGTGGACGCAGGGACCATAGATCCCGCCATGGTGGATGCCGCTGTTAGGCGTGTTCTCACCATGAAGTACAACCTGGGCATCCTGGAACCCTATGACGGCACCGACATCGAGGCCAGGGTCAAGGCTGCCGAGGAACTGGTGGGCTGCGAGGCTCATCATCAGAAGGAATGGGAGATCGCAAAAGATACCCTTACCATAGTCAAGAATGAAGGCGGCACCCTGCCCATCAACAGGGAAGGGGACAGGACTGTCATCCTGGTGCCAAGAGACAGTCTGGTGGTATCTGCGAATTATGCCCGCACCTTGCTGGAACAGGACGGAAAGGTGCCTGCCGGATCAGTTTCGGTGGTATCCTATGACGGCGCCTACACCTGGGACATGGTGAACTCCGTCCGGGACGCCCACAACGTGATCATCGTCACCAGGACCTGGTCCGTGAGCACACTGAATCCCGGGACGTCTGACGGCGTCACCTCCTACAACATCGACCAGGTCATCAAGGCCGCCCACCAGAACAACAGCAGGGTGATAGTGCTCAGCTGCTACCTGCCCTACGACGCTGCCAGATATCAGGCTGCAGACGCCATCGGCATCTGCTACGGATTCGGCACCATGTCGGAGGATCCAAGGGTGGTCGACCACAAAGTAGACATGACACCAAACATCCCGGCTGCCCTCTACATGTTCTTCGATGGGACGGACAATCCCACGGGCAAGCTTCCCGTGAACATACCTGCCATGTACGCAGACGGAAGCTTTACGGGAGAGGTTCTCTATCCCAGAGGCTACGGCATCGGCTGGTCAGAATAACTGATATCAAGGACCCCCTGCACGGGGGTCTTTTGCGCTTCATGGGCCGGACGCATGGCGGGGCGCAAAAAACTGATGACAGCCTGATAAGCGTTAGTATATAATGTACTAAAATAGAAACAAAGGAGGTTAACCATGGGCTTGTTTGATAAGTTGGTCAGCGCAGTTCAGGAGGGAGATCTGAACAAGGCGATGGACTCGTTAAAGGATCTGGCGGAGGAAGCTACAGAGGGAGCAGCCAAGCTGGGTCAGGCAATAAAGGATAACATTCCGGAAGAAGTTCTCCAGTCCATCAGGGACGCTGCGGACGGTGACGCAAAGGAACCTGCTGCCCCGGATACCGCCAGCGCCGCACCTCAGGCCGCGACCTCCGGGTCCGGACTTTCCTGGGGCGAGGAGATGCCCGCAGAGGAGAATCAGTACAACTATGGAGGCACATACGAGGAATACTTCACAGAGATATTCAACTCGGAGTTCCCGGAGTATGTGGTGATGAAAGAATCCGTAAGAGACGGCAGAGCTCTGTGCTACAGCTTTGCAAAAGACGGAAGGACGGCTCTCATCGTGGAGGTCATGTCAGAGAAGAGCAACGCTCAGAAACTGAGGAACACCGCGAGAAGAGAGGGCGTTCCCTATCTCAGGTACTACTATGATCACCATGGCTGGTGGAACACCAGGAAATATGTGACGGAGCGCACGAGAGCTGCTCTCAGATAGTACGGATCAAACTGTGAAAGAAACAGAAAGAGAACGCATTGCGCCTGCGGCGGTTCAGGCACGGGCTAAACAGCGCTTCGCAGGCAGCCGGCCCGTGTACGATCTGGTAAATCCAAGAATTTTCTTGGATTTAAGAACTTCTCTTTCTGTTTTTTATTGGAGGGAAAAATGTCAGTCATCCCGCTTCTAAGCCAGAGGGAGACCTGGGAAAAATTCCATGAATACAAGACCTCGCTGATCTCATCCTCGGAGTTTTCCAAGAAGCTGAGGGCCTTCATCGATGAAGAGGACTACATTGAGGTCTGCGGCAGGATCGCGGTCGGAGGGACACTGAGCCTTCCCAGGAAATCGGTGATCAGCAAGCAGAGTTCCCGCAAGAAGCGGACGGTCTACACCTATCCTGAAGAGGAGAACATGGTGCTCAAACTCATCACCTATCTCCTACTCAGAAAGTACGACGGGGCGTTTACGGAGAACCTCTATTCCTTCCGCCCCGGTGTCACCGCCAAGGACGCTGTACGCAGACTGGTGTCCATCTACAACAGGGGAGACTGGTATGTCTACAAGGCGGACGTCTCCAACTACTTCAACTCCATTCCTGTGGCGAAGCTTCTTCCCATGCTGGAGGAGGTCCTCCGGGATGATCCGGAGATCCTCAGGTTCCTCTCAGGCCTTCTCACCGAAGAGCGGGTCATGGACGGCGACCGGATAATCGCGGAAGAGAAGGGCATAATGGCGGGAACGCCCATTGCGTCCTTCTACGCCAACCTGTATCTGAAGGATATGGATAAGTGGTTCGCGGAGAGAGACATCCCCTACGCCAGGTACTCCGACGACATCATATTTTTTGCGGAGACGGAAGAGAAGCGAGAGGAATTGGCGGAGTTCATAAAGAGTTTCCTTGGGGAGAGGGGACTTGCTATCAACCCGGACAAGGAAGAAAGGTCCTGCCCCGGAGAAGCCTTCACCTTCCTGGGCTTCAGAGTTTCCAGGGGAAAGGTGGACATCGCACCTGCTTCCGTGGTAAAACTTAAGAAGAAGATGCGGCGCAAGGTCAGGGCCCTGGCCAGGTGGAGCAAAAGAAACGGCATCGACCGGGACAAGGCAGCCAGGGCTTTTGCCAGGGTCTTCAAAGGAAAGCTTCTGGACGTTTCGGAGGAGAGAGACCTCAGCTGGAGCAGGTGGTTTTTCCCGGTGATAAACACTGACGAGAGTCTGAAGGTAATTGACGCCTACGCTCAGGACTGCATGAGGTATCTGGCGTCCGGTGTCAGGACCAAGGCGCGGTTCAACGTGCGGTACGAGGACCTGAAGGAGCTGGGCTACGTCAGCCTGGTCCACGAGTACTACAGTTTCAAGAGAGAAGAAAATGAAGAAAAAGCTGATTAAAATCATATTGATCTTACTGATCTTAGCTCTCGCGGGAGGTGGACTTTATATGATCATTTTGGGCAATAAGTACAAGAACGCGACCCTTGAGTCGGTACGTTATTCTTACGGCGGCGACATGCTGGGGAGCTACACGTCAGTGGAACTCAGACTGGCGGACGACGGCAAGGCCACTCTCGTCACCGAGAGCAAGTCCTATCATGCCGCGCGCATGGTGACCACCACCTACGAGGTTCCCGCCGAGGAACTGGAAAACGTCAAAGCCATGATGCTGGAGTACGGTCAGTACGCCGGCAGCAAAAGACCCAGGTCAAAGATCCAGGTCATGGACGGAGGCACCGACAGGCTGACTTTCGACTTCACGGACGGCTCTGACTTCAGTCTGAGTACCGATCTGAATCTCACCGGCAAACAAACCGAAGGCTTCTGGGCCATCCGCGACTATCTTTACTCCCTCGCCAAGGACAAAACACCCGTGTCCACAGAGATCGAGGAGCGCAGGCTTCAGGTATCCCTAGACGGATACACGGAAATATTCAACATAAGGGATGGAGTGACCGACGAGGATCTGGCCATGCTTGGCGGCGAACATGAGGTCACGTCCTACAGTGACAATGAAAAGATATTCTATCCTGAGAGGAAACTGGACGTAAGCGGCCTCGATCCTGCCGGCCCCGGCGGCGCGGGAGTCCTGGCCTACTATGAGCCCTGGGGCGACGTGGTGATATTCTACGGCGATTTCCAGCCGGCGCCGGGCCTCTACGAGTTGGGCTCGCTGGATCACGTCTATTCTTCCACCATAGATCTTCTCAAGGGAATGGAAGGGACATATAGCTTCTACGTTTACACCGAGTAAGGGATATGAATTAAAGAAACGGGGCGCGGATAGTTTTAGATCCGCACCCCGTTTTACTGTATAAAATTAGTTTTTTGATCATATACAGTAATGGAGCCTATTGATTACTGTATGATTTCTTTTTTTTGGATCTGTACAGTAACCCTGACGGGATAATTACTGCACAGATCGTGTTTTTTGCACCTGTACAGCAAAAGACGGGTTTTCACTACTGTATAAAATCAAAAAATGTTAATTGTACAGTAAATTGATCTGACACTTCTGTCAAAGCCGCATCCGCTGAACTGTTATCCGGTGATCTCCGTGTTGATGGTGACGTAGGACATGGTGGCGTCCATGATCGCCGCAAGATCGTCCTGGTCCACAAGGGTGGGCTCAACGCGTTTATGCTTGTTGTCGGGGCGGCCATGGTGATATAATGCAGGTAGTTATCAAAGAGGAGGTTCATGATGGACATCAAAAAAGCGCTTTCGTACACGGCTATCGGTTTTTTGCTCACGCTCATAGAGTTCAATCTTACGCTGAACGGGGCCACAGTCAATGTGACGCCGGACTTCATAGGCTGGCTGCTTTTGTTCCTGGCCTTCGACAAATTCGGAGGATATATGGCTGGCAGGGACTATCTCAAATGGTGCTTCCTGGTTCTGGTGATAATCAAAGCCTGTGAATGGGTGATCTCGGTGTTCCACATCGGCATCGGAGTGCCGACGGTTATTGGTCTTATCATCAATCTTGCGGAGATGGTGATCATGTTCCTGTTCTTCGGCGTGCTGGAAAAGGTCACGAGAGACGTTTGCCCCGAAAAGGAATCCACCGTCAGGACCCTTAAGATCATCAATCTGGCTCTCATGCTGGGCATCGTAGTTCTGGGGATCCTTTTCGCCCTCACCGAAAGCATGGCTTTTGCGGCCCTTGTAATTCTGGTAGGGGTGGCAGCACTGGTGGCAGCCATCGTGACCGCAGTGGTGCTCTTCCAGATCCGCAAAACAGCTATGGCCGAACAGTGACGAGGGAGGCAAGGAGATGTATATCCTGCATGTGACATATAAGGTGAAGGCCGGACAGATGGACAACTGGCTGGCCAGACTTAAGGAGATAGATATCGTCAGGAAGTCCCTGGATGAACCGGGTGCGGTGCAGTACCGGTATTACCGTCCGCTGGAGGGCGGCAACGAACTGTTCCTTCTTGAAATGTGGGACAGCGTGGAGGCTCAGAAGGAGCACACCATTAGTCCGCACTTCAAAGAACTGGCCGCCGCCAAGGCGGAGTTCATCGAGGAGACCGTGATAGAGGATTTTGTGATCCCGGAAAGATAATTGAAAGGCTGGTCTCAGGATAAGCTATATAATAATTGGCGAAGCCCGCGTTGAGCGGGCTTCGTTCTTTTTTATTCAGTTTCATCCACATAGTCTGAGATCAGCGCGCCCACGTTCCTGTTGGAACCCATGATCCAGAGGATGTCGTCTTTCTTGAGAAGCATGTTGGGATCCG
>JAEEOX010000078.1 GCA_016284485.1 Bacillota bacterium
TCCACCTTCCTCCAGAGCACGTCCTCCAGTCTGTGCTCCGAGATTATGACAGTATCTCCGGTCTCCCTGTGTATCTGGTCTATGAGTTCAATGGCCTTCTTACCGGTGTCGGGGTCCAGGTTCGCCAGGGGTTCATCGAACAGCAAAACATCAGCGTCATTGATCATGACTCCGCCCAGAGATACCCTCTGCTTCTGGCCGCCACTGAGCTCCTGAGGCGAATGGAGAAGGTGGCTCCTGATGTTCACCACCTCGGCGATCTGATCCACCCGGTCGTGAAGGTCAGGCTCTTCCACCATGTCGTTCTCCAGAGCAAAGGCCAGATCCTCAGCCACGGTGAGCCCGATGAACTGAGCGTCCTGGTCCTGAAGGACCGTGCCCACGTGACCGGAGAGTTTGAAGATGCTCAGGTCCCAGGTCTCCTTGCCGTCCACAGTGAGACTGCCCTTCTTCTCCCCCTCAAAGGAGAACGGGATCAGCCCGTTTATGCAGTGGATGAGGGTGGACTTGCCGCAGCCGGAGGGTCCGATGATCAGGACCTTCTCGCCCTTCTCTATCTCAAGATTAATATCGCGCAGGGTTGGTTCCACCTGCGCGTTATATTTGAAAGTAAAGTTTTCGAACCTGATCATTACTCTTGCTTAAGGCTGTCCTTCTTGGGTCTGGCTGCAGCGAATGCTACCAGAAGAATGGTTCCTACGATGGCTGTGGTCACGATGTTGGAAGCTCCTGCCACAAGTCCCTGAAGGAAGACCTTGTTTGCGGGCTCAGCATAGATGACGATGTCAAGGGCAGGTGCAACGATCCCCCATGCGATCAGGTGGGAAATGAGCTGCGTAACGTTGAATCTTACGATCTTGGATCCGCCGAATGTGCCGTCGTTGGGATTGAAGAGACCTCTGAAAAGTCCCAGCACGAAACCAAAGGCAGCTGAGGCGATGACCCAGCTCCACCAGATTCCCCAGCCGAAGCTGAAGTCGATGAGAGCGTGGCCGATAAGTCCGACGAGGCATCCTACCAGGGGGCCGAATGCAGCCGCAAAGAATGCGAGGACGCCGTACTGAATATTGATCGTAACGTTGGGGATCGGGCTGGGGATTGAAATAAATCTTCCGCACACGAAGAAGAGTGCAGCACCGATGCCGATGGCGACGATCATCTTAACGGGTTTGTTCATGATGATTCCTCTCTTTCCTGAAATACATAAAAAATAACGCAGAAATTATACATCAAACAATGATGTTTTGTCAAAAAAACAGTAACAGTCCCTACGCCCCGGGCATCATGGCGGGTGGATTACTAGTGAATCATTAAAAAAGATGTTTCACTAGTAGTTTGCGGAGTGCAATTACTAGTATTATCGCAAAACATCCATTTCACTAGTAAATTATTGCGTCGCCTTACTAGTAAAATATAAATCTTGCCAAAACACTAGTAATCCTGCATGCCTTCCTTACTAGTGAAATATGAGAATAGGGATTTCACTAGTAAACTTAATGTTTTGCTTACTGTTAATTTTGCTATTTTTAAAAAACACTAGTAAAGACGCCCCAAAACTTACTAGTGGATCTCCATGATCCACAAAATACTAGTAAAGTCACCTGCGGCCCGGGATGTGACCATCATTATGACGCCTGTTATTACTAAAATAATTGCCTTCCTCATAATCAATGGAATATGAAAGCGGGACACCTTCCGGTGTCCCGCTGTTCTTGGTCATTCTAAGTGTTACTGCCTGTCTTTTTTACGCTGGAAGTACTTCACGCACTCCACGATGGGTATCATGAGGAATCCCAGGCCGATGGCCACGCCGTATTCCACCATGCTCACGCTGGTGAATTCGAAGGCGTTGGCGAGCACAGGTACCTCGCAGACTACCGTGGTCAGGATCAGTGAGCCCAGGGCCGCTCCAAGCAGGAACCAGTTCTGGCTTCCCAGCTTGAATATGCTCTGTCTCTGAGATCTCATGTTGATAGAGTGGAAGATCTCCGCCATGGAGAGCGTCAGGAAAGCCATGGTGGTTCCGTCAGCGGAATTGGTGATCTCCCAGGTACCAGTCTGCATGAAGTGTCCGATGAAGTAGGACGCAAGGGTCAGGATGGTCACCAGCACTCCCTGGTAGAAGATGTCGAAGCCCATGCCGTTGGCGAAGATCCCCGCCTTGGCCTCTCTGGGTTTCCTCTCCATGATCCTGGGCTCTGCCTTTTCGGTGCCCAGAGCCAGTGCCGGGAAGCAGTCTGTGACCAGGTTGATCCACAGCAGATGTACCGGTTTAAGGATGGTAAATCCGATGATGGTGGCAAAGAATATGGCCAGCACCTCAGCCATGTTGGATCCCAGCAGGAACTGGATGGCTTTGCGGATGTTGTCATATACGCGCCTTCCCTCTTCAACAGCGTTTACGATGGTGGCAAAGTTATCGTCAGCAAGGACCATGTCCGCCACGTTCTTGGTAACGTCAGTTCCGGTGATGCCCATGCCCACGCCTATGTCGGCGGACTTGATGGAGGGAGCGTCGTTTACTCCGTCTCCTGTCATGGCGGTGACCTTTCCGTCCTTCTTCCAGGCGTTTACGATCCTGGTCTTATGCTCAGGCTGCACTCTGGCATAGACGGATATCTGCCTGAAGTTCTTCTCAAACTCCTCGTCGTCCATGTCATTGAGTTCCAGTCCGGTCACGGCTCTGTCGCCCTCGCGGAGGATGCCCAGCTCTTTGGCGATGGCACAGGCTGTATCGATGTGATCGCCTGTGATCATGATGGGACGGATGCCTGCTGATCTGCATTCCACGATGGAGTCCTTGACCTCAGGTCTCACCGGGTCGATCATACCTGTAAGGCCCACGAATACCAGGTCATGCTCCAGGTAATCTGACTCGAAGTATATGGGCATGTCGTCCCACATCCTTGCGGCGCAGGCCAGCACTCTCAGAGCACGTTCTGCCATTGAATGGTTCTCGCGCTCGATGTACTGACGGTACTCCTCTGTCATGGGTACTATCTTTTCTCCGGCAAGACGGTGGGTGCACCTGTTGAGCACCACGTCGGGAGCTCCCTTGGTGAACTGCACGTACTGCCTGTCAGGAGTTCTCACCGCGTCTCCGGCTCCCGTATCCACCCAGTGAACGGTGGACATCATCTTTCTCATGGAGTCGAAGGGAGCCTCACCCACTCTGGGATATGCCTTCTTGATGTCTATCTTGTTGATGCCGTGAGTGTTGAGCCAGGCCACCAGAGCAGCCTCTGTGGGCTCGCCCGTAACGTGCATGTCCTCATCGTTCTCAGCGTCGCAGCAGAGAGCCATGGCTCTGGTCAGCATCTCCTCGTCATCGCCGAAATAGTCCACCACAGTCATCTTGTTCTGGGTGAGAGTTCCGGTCTTGTCCGAGCAGATGATCTGAGCGCAGCCCAGGGTCTCCACGGCGGTGAGCTTCCTGATGATGGCATTTCTCTTGGACATGTTGGTGACGCCGATGGAAAGCACCACCGT
>JAEEOX010000079.1 GCA_016284485.1 Bacillota bacterium
TCCAGATCCATAACAATGTAGTTGTTCACTGTTTTCTCTTCTCCCACGCCTCGGAAATGGCGGTGTCCTCGTACTGCTTCATCCAGAGGTTGTAGTAGTGTCCTCTTGCTGCCAGGAGTTCCTCGTGCCTGCCCTGCTCGATGATCCTGCCGTCGTCCACCACCAGTATGATGTCCGCATCCTTCACTGTGGAAAGTCTGTGGGCGATCACTATGGAGGTGCGTCCCTTGATGACCTCGTTTATGGCGGACTGGATCTTTTGCTCAGTCAGCGTGTCCACGGAAGCTGTGGCCTCGTCCAGCACCACGATCTTGGGTTCCTTGATTATGGCCCGCGCAAAAGATATGAGCTGCTTTTCTCCTGTGGACAGCAGGTCTCCGCCCTCGCCTACCTTGGTGTCCAGACCGTTCTCCAGCTTGTTGATGACCCCGTCCAGGGACACAAGTCTGACCGCCCTTTCGATCTCCTCTTCGGTGGCCTCCGGTCTGCCGTAGACCAGGTTCTCTCTTATGGTCCCTGAGAAAAGATAGGGTGACTGAAGCACGTATCCAAGGGCTGAGTGGAGCCAAAGCTGGGATCTCTCCCTGGCGTCTCTTCCGTCTATGAGAAGCTCGCCCCTGGTGGGCTCGTAGAAGCGGCATATCAGGTTTGCCAGTGTGGACTTGCCTGCACCGGTCTCTCCAACGATGGCCACGTTGGTGCCGAAGGGTATTTTGAGATTGAAATTCTCCAGTATGTATTCGTCGCCGTCGGGGTATTTGAAGTCCACGTCTTTGAACTCGATGTCGCCCCTGATGTCCTCCCAGTTCTCTTTCCTGGGCTCAAAGGCATCGCCGTATCTGGCAACGACTTCGTCCGAGTCGGTCACCGTAGGCTTCTTGGCCAGAAGGTCGGTGAATCTGCCGATGTTGACCTGGGCCTGGACCAGAAGTGAGAGCACTTCCACCAGCCATCTCACGGGCTCCATCAGGTCCTGAGCGTAGCTCATGAACAGTGAGAAGGTACCCACCTGATCGTATGCCAGGATGCCGCCCTTCCAGAGCACCAGCGCCAGGGCGCAGGATGACGCCAGGTTGGTGATCATGGAGAATGCGCCGTAGGTCCTGGCGGACTGAAGTACCTTGCGCTTCATGTGGGAGGTCTCCTCCATGAACTCGGAATCGGTCTTTTCCTCTATGGCCAGTGACTTGATGGTCTTGGCTCCCACGATGCCCTCATTGAGGTTTCCTGTGATGTTGGAGTTGATCTCCCTGATCTCATGGTGGAGAGTGAAAAGCCTCTTCTGGAAGAAGGAGAAAAGCACCACGATCACGGGTACCACCAGGAACACCAGTCCGGTCAGCTTCACGTCGATACCCAGCATGACCACGGCTGCGCCTATTACGAACAGTGCGAAGTAGGTCCCGTCGAAGAGCTGCCAGGTTATCAGTTCGCCGATCCTGGAGGTGTCGCTCATGACTCTGGCATGGATGTAACCCACGCTGTTCTGGTTATAGTAGTCGAAGGACAGTTCCTGCAGGTGCCTGAAGGCCTTATCTCTCATGTCTCTGTCCAGTCTCACCTCGGTGGCGAGGCAGCCCTTGACGCCGAAGTAGCTGACCAGTGCAGTGGCCACTATGAGAAGCGCGTACACCAGGGCGAAGGGGAAGATCCCCTGAAGGGTCCCCTCCCTCACGAAATGGTCCAGGGCGAACTTCTGGAGCACAGGTCTCAGAACGTCGGAGACGCTGGTGAAGACCTGGGCGATGACCAGGCCAGCAATGGACTTCTTGTATTTTTTCGCAAAAGGTATGAGCCTGGGTATTCCGAAGAAGGTCAGTGCGATCTTTTCTCTGGTGTCTTTCTTATCCATCGGCACGCACCTCCTCTCCCCTTATTCCCAGCTGGATCTCGTAGATCTTCTGGTACATGCCGCCGGCCTGTCTCAGTTCCTCAGGCGTACCGTGTTCGATGATCCTGCCTCCGTCAAGCACCACCACCTGATCCGCCCTGGAAAGGGTGGTTATCCTGTGAGAAATGATGATGATCGTGGCTGTACCGAAGCGCTTCTCCAGGGATTCCCTGATGGCCGCGTCGGTCTGGTTATCTATGGCTGAGAAGGAGTCGTCGAAGATCATTATGGGCGCATCCTGGGTCAGGGCTCTGGCTATGGCAGCTCTCTGCTTCTGTCCGCCGGAAAGGGTCACTCCCCTCTCTCCGACGAAGGTGTCGTATCCTTCGGTGAATCCTTCTATTGCTTCAGTGAGGCACGCGGCGTCGGCCGCCATCTGGATGTCCTCCAGCTGCAGATGCTCTCTGGTGATTCCGATGTTGTCCTTGAGCGACCTGGAGAACATGTAGGGTTCCTGAAGGACCATGGCGATGTTCTTTCTAAGATGCTGGTTCCTGATGTCCCTGATGTCCACGCCGCCTATGGTGATCCTGCCGTGTCCCTCCGGGATCTCGTAAAGTTTGTCCAGAAGGAGCATGAGGGTGCTCTTGCCGGAGCCTGTCCCTCCCAGTATGCCCAGTGTGGAGCCTGCGGGCACGTCTATGTTGATGTCCTTAAGCACGTCATGACCCTCTTCATAGCAGAAGGTTATGTCTTCGAACTTTATGTCGCCTGTCATGTCGGCGTCCACTGCGCCGGGTCTGTCCTCTTCCTCTTCGGAATCCATTATGTACTGGAGACGGTTGAGAGACACTCCTGCCTTGGCCATCTCCGAAAGCATCCTGCCCAGTCTCCTGATGGGGAAGCTGAGCATTCCGTTGTAAGATACGAAGGCCACATATTCGCCGGCTGTCATCTGGCCCTTCACGGCGAACACCGCGCCGAACACGGTGACCAGCAGGATCTGCATTCCGCAGAGAATGTCCTGGATGGAGAAGAACTTGCCTATGACCTTGCCCATGTGGACCCAGAGACTGCAGTAGTACTCGTTGGCCTTGCCGAACCTCTCCACTTCCTGTCTCTCGTTGGCGAAAGCTCTCACCACCCTGACTCCCGTCAGGTTCTCCTGGATGATGTCGGACACCTTGCCCTCGTTCTCATCGCAGACCTTGAAGCCTTCGTGCATGTCCTTCCTGAATATCACAGAGTACGCCAGGATCACCGGGATGGGTGCCGTGGCGATCAGGGCCATCTTCACGTTCATGGAGAACATGAAGTACATGGACATGGCCACCAGGATCAGTATCCTGAACACCGAAGTCAGCTGCTCGGCCACGAAGGTCCTCATCCTGTCCACGTCTGTGGTGCAGCGCTGGATTATGTCTCCGGTGCTGTTGGTCATGTGCCAGGAATACGGAAGCCTTGAAATATGGGAAAACAGAGTATCTCTCATGTTTTTCACAAGGATCTCTGAACCTGTCGTGTTGAGTATGGTCGTGGCGAACTGGAAGCCCACCCTGAAAAGCCCGAACACCGCGATGGCGATGGCGGGTATCCACAGGTGCTCCCCGATGTACCGGAAGCCTCCCAGGCTCTCCACGATGTCGTTGACCCAAACCGGGAACCCCGACTCCTTGCCGCCTATGGCGTTGTCGATGGTACCCCTGATGATCTGCGGGTTGATCATGTCGATGAGAGTGGTCATGGCCGAGCAGATTATGCTCAGCACAAAATACAGCTTGCTGCCTTTCAGGAACTGAAGGAGAAGCTGTGTGCCGCCGTTATTCTGTTTTAACGTTGGTTTGTTTTCCATATGCGGCTCTTCCTTTTCTCTCACACGCGTACTGTCATTATATCCCAAACCATGCCCCTGGGCAAATGTATTTTGGCACAAAAAAGAGAAGGTCCCAAGCCTTCTCTCTGTTCTTCACATTTCTGCCGGATCTCCCTCCTCCAGGGGGAACAGTGCATCCGCGTTATCCGACTCATTGACTCCCGGGGTCTGGAAGAATATTCCCCTTGCCCGCTGAAGTACCGTGCCGTCTGCCAGCATCAGCTCCGCCGACGTGAAGCGCTTCCTGCCCTCCTCGCCATCCACTCGGCCGTAGGCGTATATGGTCTCTCCTATGGGCACCGGCTTTATGTACCGGCAGCTGATCTCTCCGGTGACCACAGCCACGTAGGGGAGATGGTTGAAATCATCGTAGACCCTGTTGGACCTGCCCATGACCTCATCCAACACCGCATAACTGATGCCGCCGTGGGCGATGCCCCTCCAGCCCTGGTGCTCCCTGTCAAGCACGAAGGAGGTAGCCACGTCACCGTTTTCAAGCACGTAAAAGGTGCAGTTCAGGCAGCTTACCGATCCGCTGCCTGAGACGAAGCCCTTGTCGCCCTTCTCCCGGGCTATGACCTTGTGTTTTTTGCGCTCTGTAAGATCACTCATGTTCTAGAACAAAATACTGTATATCAGGTTGGCGCTGACTCCCGCGCAGAGACCGCCTATGGTGTGGCAGAGGATGGCCTTGCCGGTGAGGTCTCTGTAATGGAGCTGGTCCATCATGGCGATGTGTGTGCTCAGGTATCCTGACCAGCACATGCACATGGAGGTGAACACAGCGATGTCGTGGACGTCGCAGAGTCCCTTGGTGAGCATGGTGGGAACCAGGCCGATGGCCGCTCCTGCAGCGCCGAGGGCGGTAATGGGCACCGCCACGCACTGAGCAGATTCAAATCCGAAAAGCGGTTTGAGTATGAAGTTCAGCTTCTCTCCCACCCAAGGCAGGAAACCCACTCCCTCATAGGCTGCTCCCGTGAAGGTACCGTCGTCTGCGGGTCCGTTGGAAAGCATCATTACCAGAGAGCAGATGATGAGCACGCCGGGAATGATGGCTGCGCCGATCCCCACGCCACTCTTTCCGCCTTCCAGCATGGCGTCCAGGAATCTGGAGCCTGCGTTTCCCAGTCTTACCACACGGTTATCCTTGAAGAAATCCGCATCCATGTCCCTTCCGTCGTTGACTGCGGAATCGGAGACGCCGAACTTCTTCTTGGTGAAGATCAACATCAGGCGGACGCTTACTATGCTCCCTATCACCGCTCCCAGGTTTCCGATGAGCACCGCCGGGAAGCAGTTGATGTTCTTGGATGCGCCGATACCGATCATATAGGTGGAGATTATCAGTCCCATCCCGAAGGCCGTGCCCAGGTTGGTCAGTGCCGGCACCTGATACCTCTTGAAAGTCCTCAGGAAATTCTGGTCATCCGCCAGCGTCAGTATGGCCGGGTTATCCGAAAAGTATGTGGTGAATATTCCGATTATGCTGGCTCCGGGAAGTCCGTACACCGGCCTCATCAGGGGCGACAGTACCTTGTTGGCTGCCGACACCACGCCGAATTCCGTGAGAAGCGCACTGAGCGCCCCGGCCAGAACTGCTATGGCCATGATGTAGAACACCGTATCCATCAGGAGGCTGTAAGCCGTATTCATCAGAGTGTTCAGCATGTTCATGATACCCATGCGGTATCCTATCACTCCGAAGAATCCGATGAACAGGATGATGAAGACCAGACTCTCCCAGCTGAGAGCCTTCTTTACGGGAAGAGGATCTCCTCCTCTTGTCACTTCTTTTTCTTTCACATTATTCTCCATTGTGCACGATTCCTCCGACGGCTATTATACAGTCAAAGCACCCTGTTTTCAATCGTGCTTTTCATATTATCATGCTTTTGATATAATTAGACTGAGATTTTGTTGAATCGACACAGAGTCGACACTTAAGGAGAATAGAATGTTTGCAGATGCAATAGAATATGTGGGCGGTTTCACACGCCCCGTCAAGTTCATAACCAGGAATTACAACGAAGGTAAGGTCCTTCCCGGGACTGCCACCCTCTTCTTCGTAAACGACGAGGGCTGGGCTCTCACCTGCAGACACGTGGCCAACATGATGATCTCCTCAGCCAGGGCCAACGAGAACTATGCAGAGTTCAAAAAAGCCTGCGCCGAGGTCTCCAACGCCCCCAAGGCCCGGATCCTCATAAAGAATCTGGAGAAGAAGTTCGGCATGGATCAGGACAGACCCATACAGATCAAGCTTCAGTTCCCGGACTGCTTCGACAGATATGATGCCATCGACATCACCCCACACCCCAAGCATGACCTGGCTCTGCTGCACTTCAGGGGATATGAGAAGGTCCTCTACAAGGGACACGCAGTATTCGGTCTGAAGGGCTCCGACAAGAGACCCGGCGACTTCTTCGTCCGTCTGGGTTTCCCCTTCCCCGAATTCAGGGACTTCGCCTACGATCAGGAGCACGATGACATAATATGGACGGGAGAAGGACGCATCGCGACGCCCAGATTCCCCATCGAAGGCATGTACACCAGGAATATCGCAGACGACACAGGAGCCATCACAGGCATCGAGCTGAGCACTCCCGGTCTCAGAGGCCAAAGCGGCGGGCCTCTCTTCGATGATAAAGGTGTGATCTACGGCATACAGTCCACCACCAGGCACCTCCACCTCGGCTTCGACATGGTCAACGAGGAGATGGTCTTCGGCGGCAGGAAGCAGCGGGTCAACAACCAGCCTTTCCTCCACGTGGGACAGTGCCTGAACCTGAATGTGATCAGGGAATTCCTTGACAGAAACAATGTGAAATATTTTGTGGGAACATCGCCCGAGAACGCTGTCCCCGCAGAGCAGAACAGATAGACCTTACAGGTGAACAAAGATGAAGATAATCGTAGTCGGAAACGGCAAGATAGGAAGCCTCATAAGCGAGCAGCTGGTCCAGGAGGGCCACGACGTAGTGGCTGTGGACACCCAGGAGCGGGTGCTCAGATCCCTTCAGAGCAGGCTGGACCTGATATGCATCAACGGAAACGGCGCCACCGCCAAAGTCCTCACCGAGGCCGGCGTCATGGATGCGGACCTGGTGCTTTCGGTGTCTGAGAAGGATGAACTCAACCTCCTCTGCTGCCTGATCGCCAGGAAACTGGGAGCCAAGCATACCATAGCAAGGGTCCGTACCCCCGAGTACTCGGAGCAGATGGATCTCATAAAAAACGATCTGGGGCTTTCCATGATCATAAACCCTGACCTGGCCACAGCCCAGGAGATATTCGCACTTCTCCGTTACCCCAACGTGATATCGGTAGAGAAGTTCTCCAAGGGCAAGTTCGAGCTGGCGGAGATGCTCATAGAAGATGACTGCCTGCTGACCCAGGCTCCTCTTCACACCATCATGGCCAATCACGGTTTCAGAGCCCTGATCTGCACCGTAAGGCGTGGTTCCGAGACCTTCATCCCCAACGGTGATTTCCAGATCCAGAAGGGTGACGTGATCAGTCTCTCCGCCCAGTCAGAAGTCATGGAGGAGGCCCTTAAGGCCGCAGGCATCAAGAGTCGCGTGCCCCGCAAGATCATGATCGTGGGAGCCGGAAGGATCGCCATCTATCTCATGGAGATGATGCAAAAGATCGGCATGAACCCCACCGTCATAGAGAGCGACCTGGAGCGCTGCCGTGACATCAGCATCCGCTTCCCCAACGCCCTGGTCATCAGGTCTGACGGTACCGAAAAGGAGACTCTCTTCGAGGAGGGATTCACCGACACCGACGCCTTCCTGGCACTGACCGGGACAGACGAAGTCAATATTTTGCTGGGCATGAACGCCATCAATTACGATATACAGAAGGTCTTCACCAAGATCAGCCGCAATTCCCTGCTGGAACTTACCGAATCAGGTGAGGCCGGCACCGTGGTATCCCCCGGGCGCATCATAGCCGACCGGGTCATCAGCTACGTGCGCGCCACCGCAACAGCCGGTCACGGCGACGTGGAGGCCCTCTATCACGTGGCCAACGGAACTGCAGAAGTGGTGGAGTTCGGAGTAGTAAGTCACAACCCCAGACTTATCAACATACCTCTCAAGGATCTCAAGCTCAAAAAAGACCTGCTGGTCTGCTGCATAATCAGAAACGGCAAAGCTCTGATCCCAGGAGGAAACGACATGATAATGGAAAAGGATCACGTAGTGGTGGTCACCGTCAACAGGCGGCTCAAAAGCCTCGATGAGATCCTGAAATAGCCATGAACATACGTATCATCATAAGAATCGCAGGAATAATATTGCTGTGCGAAGCCGCACTCATGGCAGCCCCCGTCATCGTCGGGCTTATCTACCATGAGCCGGATTCGGTCATAGCCTTCCTTATAACCATGGCGGTCACTGCCGCCGTGGGTCTTGCTATGTTTTTCCTTAACAGGAGTCACGGCCAGGTCTTCCAGAGGGAGGGTTTCGTCATAGTCACTGCCGGATGGTTACTGATCAGTATCTTCGGATGTGTGCCCTTCGTTATAAGCGGCAGCATCCCCAACGTGGTGGACGCATTTTTCGAGACCATCTCGGGCTTCACCACCACGGGAGCTTCCATACTTTCAGATGTGGAAGCCCTCAGCAATTCCATGCTGTTTTGGAGAAGCTTCACCCACTGGGTGGGAGGCATGGGCGTTCTGGCCTTCGTCATGATCCTCGCTCCCCTTCTCGGGACCCGCAACAACTACCTGCTGCAGGCAGAGACCCCGGGGCCTGAATCAGACAAGCTGGTCCCCAAGGCCCGCAGCACCGTCAAGATCCTTTACGGCATCTACTTCGGCATGACCCTGGTGCTGGTACTCCTGCTCATGGCAGGCGGGATGTCACTCTTCGACAGTCTCATCCACTCCTTCGGCACCGCCGGGACCGGAGGGTTCTCCAACTATTCGGACAGTGTGGGTCACTTCAGGAGCGGCTACATCGAGATGGTGATCGGAGTCTTCATGCTCCTCTTCGGAGTCAACTTCAAGATCCACTATTTCCTTCTGCTGAAGAGAAAGCTCTCCATCCTGAAGAATGAAGAGCTGATCACATATATCTTTATTACCGTCTTTGCCACGGTGACCATCATGGTCAGCATATTCAGGATGTTCCCCTCGGGATGGGAGGCCTTCAGGGCTGCCTTCTTCCAGGTATCCTCCATCCTCACCTCCACCGGCTTCTCCACGGCAAACTTCGACATATGGCCCCAGTATCCCAGGACTCTTCTCCTGGTGCTGATGCTGATCGGTGCCTGTGCCGGAAGTACCGGCGGCGGATTCAAGGTTGCCAGGCTGGTGCTCATCGCCAAGGCAGCCAAGCGAGGCGTGAACCGCCTTGTCCACCCCAAAGCCATAAAGGCCATCCGAATGGACGGCAAAACAGTGGACGAGATCGTTCTGTCCAACGCCGGGGTCTACCTGATCCTCTACATTTTCATCATGGTGATAAGCGTCGTTATCCTCTCCCTGGACAACGTCACCTTCGAAGAAAACCTGAGCTCAGTGACCGCCTGCTTCAACAACATAGGTCCCGCCTACGGTGCCATGGGCCCTGTCGGGAACTATGGCGGCCTGTCCATCCTGTCCAAGCTGGTGCTCAGCTTCGACATGCTGGCGGGAAGGCTGGAGATCATGCCCCTCATGATCCTGCTGCTGCCGGGTGACAGACATCTCAGATGATCATTCGTTAAATTACTGGAGTGCGGTGAACCCCTCTTTGGCTCAAATCAGAAACCAAATCAGTTATCATGGCACACCGGTTATTTACGAGAATAAGTTTGTAAACCCGAGCAATACTTCCCAAACAGTGCATCATGATGTTGTTGTATATGGGTATACAAATGACGACAGATTGGTTGTTCACTTTGGTTGGCCGGGCAGGTCTCATATAGTATGCACGGGGACGGCTCTGCTGATTTGGAACTCCACGGCAAGTGCTATAGCTAACTATTCATGAGAAGGAGGTGAGAGATGAAGAGGTTCAAGAAGGTCGCGGCCTTATTATTTGTTCTAGCCCTTATTTGTATGGTTCCTTCGTATTGTGGCGGTGCACCGGGCAGAAATCCATGGCACAGATATGACAGTATTTATATCAGAGATTTACCAAGCGGCGATCAGATTTTCATCCCTCTGGACTGCAAAATATGGGGTGATCCTGTAAGGTGTCACTTCGGTGCAAAAGTATCGCCGGAAATGATACTTAGTCTGATTGAGGATTAAATTGGTGCTTCTGTAAAGATTTCAATTTTTAAGTCGTCAGATGATGTCAAAGGTTATCTGTTGGAAATACCAGGAGAACATACCATATTTCAAAACTTCTACGCTACAGGACGGGATTATCATAAAGAGGGCCTCATGGAATACGAGATGCAGGCATGTGATGTGATGCTGATCCCGGACGGAGACATTGAAAGGGAAGCTATGATAATGTTCCCTCTG
>JAEEOX010000080.1 GCA_016284485.1 Bacillota bacterium
TGCTTCCGCCGGATGCCACGGTGCGCAGCGTCTTCACCCTGTAGTGACCTTCCGGTACATAGGGCTCGTAATCGTCATCGTCGTCCTCGTCTTCTTCGGCAGCTCTGGCAGCCTTGATGGCGGCCTTTTCCTTCTTTCTGTTTTCCTTCTCGACGATCTCCTCCACAGACTTGCCTGTTCTCTTGGCCTCCTTGTAGGGGTTGACCGGATCGTAGCCGTTGGCCTTGTTCTCCTCGGCCTTCTTCTTGCTGTTCCTCATGGTGAAGAAGATGATTCCGGCGTAGAGTATCAGCATCATGAACATGCTGATGGCGGAGTTTCTGGTCTGGTTGATGGTCTTGAAGGTGATGGTCTGATCCTGTCCCAGGGTATCGCCGTTGTCGGCCATGAGGTCCCCGGATATGGTGAGGGTATACTCGGTGTCACCCTTGACTCTCAGGGGCTTGCCGTCGGCATCTGTCTTCTCTGTATTGTAGTCGAAGAGAATCATCATGACGTCGTGGTTCTTGGGATCATAGAGCACCAGCAGCGGAAGCTCGGTACCATCGGCATCGGTGATCTTGAAACACTTGTCATTCTTGCTGCCCAGAACTTCCTTTGTCAGTTCGCCGTCAAAATACAGCTTGACGTCGAAGTTCTCGATGGCTGCTCCCGTAGCTCCGTCCTTGGGATAGGAGTCCACCAGATTCAGTCCGCCGGAAGCTTCCCCGGCTTCTTCAGTTCCGTCTGCGAACGCCATCCCTACGCTGAGGGTCACTGTCAGAATAACTAATGTTAGTATCAGTAATATACGGCCTGTTCTCTTCATTTAATGTCTTCCTCCGATTTTATATGTCTGTTCTGCCACTTGGGCTTCGATCTCAGTTCTCTGAAAAAATCCTGCAGCATGTCCCGGCAGGTGTCCTTTTCGGGACATTCCTCCAGCTCCCTGTACTGAACCTGATGGTTCAGGCGTTCTTCGGCGATGATGTTCAGCACCGAGCCGCAGCCTCCCGCCTTGGGATCCGGCACGCCGGCGCACACACTCTCCAGCCTGGCCCAGACCAGGGCCCCGGCGCACATGGAACAGGGTTCCATGGTGACGTAGATCTCGCAGCCCGTGAGCCGTCTCCAGCTCAGGGTCTCTCTGAGATACCTGCCCGCCTGCCTGATGGCATTGATCTCGGCATGGGCAGTGGGATCTCCGTCCTGTTCCGTGGTGTTGTGCCCCCGGCCGATGATCTCGCCCTCCCGGACGATGACCGCTCCCACCGGGATCTCTCCCTCTTCAAGGGCCGCCTTCGCCTCAAGAATGGCTTCTCTCATGTAGAATATGTCTTTGCCCATCTCGGGTCCGGCCGGTGATTTTTCCATGTTTTGCCCCTTTTAACGCAATATAGATTCTACCATAATATGGTCAAGTTTACAACCGTATTTTGGATACAAAATGCAAGGCCGTACATAGTGCCTTCCCCACATCTTCCTCAAAAAACTCTGTTTAATTATCCCTCCGGTCGTGGTAGAATATATGGGAATATTGACACCGATCTTTTGAGGTATTATTGATCATGGCAGACAAAGAATACAACCGGCCCGCAGATGACTCCGCTCTCCAGGAGCAGGCGGTCTCCCGCGGCAAAGTCATAATAAGGACAAGCATCATCGGCATCCTGGCCAACCTCGGCCTGGCGGCCTTCAAGATGGTCATCGGTCTGGCGTCCAACTCCATCGCGGTGATCCTGGACGCGGTCAACAACATGACCGACATGCTGAGCTCCGTCATAACCATCATCGGGACCAGGCTGGCCGGCAAGGCTCCCGACAAGAAGCACCCCCTGGGCCACGGCAGGACAGAGTATATCACTGCTCTCCTTGTGGCAGGCATCGTGCTTTACGCAGGTATCACCTCCCTGGTGGAATCCATCAAAAAGATACTCGACCCGGAGGCAGCTGACTATACCGTGATCTCCCTGATCATCATCGCAGCAGCAGTCATAGTGAAGCTGGTGCTGGGGCACTATGTGAAGGCCAAGGGGATCGAAGTCAACTCAGGCTCGCTGATCGCATCAGGCTCAGACGCCACCTTTGACGCGCTGATCTCAGCCTCGGTACTGGCCTCCGCGGTGATCTTCCTGGCCACAGGTCTCAGCCTTGAGGCCTACGTGGGAGTGATGATCTCCATATTCATCATAAAGAGCGGCATCGAGATGGTGCTGGATACGGTATCCGACATTCTGGGCAAGCGCGAGGACGGCGAGCTGGTCCGCAGGATCAAGGAGGTCCTGAACGATGACCCGGACGTCCTGGGCGCCTTCGACCTGATCCTCTACAACTACGGACCGGAGATGCTCTACGGCAGCGTCCATGTGGAGGTCCTGGACACCATGACCGCAGCAGAGATCGACGAGATGGACCGCAGGCTGGTGAAGAAGGTCCTGGAGGCAAGCGGCGTCTACCTTACCGGCATCAGCATCTATTCCCAGAACACCACCGATCCTCAGGCCATGGCCGTAAGGACCGCCGTTCTGGACAAGGTCATGGCACATGACTATGCTCTTCAGATGCACGGCTTCTACATCAACAGAGAGACTAAGGAAATGCGCTTCGACGTGGTGCTTTCCTTCGATTACGACAGGAACGCCTGCATCAGCGAGATACACAAAGAAATTTCTGCAATGTACCCGGACTACAGGATAACCGTGGTCCCGGATCTGGACATAACGGATCTGTAGACGCGGATCCGGACAGGAGGTCAAATTGATACTTGATCTGATACTGCTGGGCCTATTCGCCCTCACCATGTTCATAAGCATGCGCAAAGGCTTCGCCCACATCCTCGGGACTTTCCTGAAGGGTGTCGCTTCAGTTGTCATCGCCTACTTCGGAGCAGGTCCTCTGGGAGGCCTGATCGAAGGCACCTCCATCGGGAAGGCATCCCGCCTCAAGATCATGGATCTCCTCGTGTCCAAGTGGCAGCAGAGCGACATGTACCATGCGCTCCCCGGGTTTTTCAAGGAGACGGGCACGGCTGACACCGCAATAGAGAACGCTGCCACCACCATCAACCACGCGGCATGGGCAGTGCTGGCCTTCATATTCATCTTCATCGGGATCCGCATAGTCGTGGGCATCATCACCAAGATGGTCTCCTCCTCCAGGGAGAAGGAAGGCTTCACGGGCACCGTGGACTGGTTCCTGGGACTTCTCATGGGAATCATCATGGGAGTCTTCGTGGTGTTCCTTTTCCTGGCCCTGCTTTTCCCCGCCGCCAGCATAGTGGCGCCGGACAAAGTCTCCGAGATCATGGGCTGGTTCGACGGATCCATCTTCGCCAAGGACCTTTACGACAACAACCTTTTGTACCTGATTATTTCCAACGCCATAGCATAGTTCCGGATCGCAAAAAATCCGCCTTTACAATTCCCGATGCTTGTGTTATTCTAATTGGGCGGGATCCGTTAGCTCAATTGGGAGAGCATCTGGGTCACAACCAGAAGGTCCGCGGTTCGAGCCCGCGACGGATCACCACTTCGAAAACTTCATACATGCCCGGGTCATACCCGGACAATTGAGATCCGTTAGCTCAGCTGGGAGAGCGTCTGGGTGACAACCAGAAGGTCACAAGTTCAAGTCTTGTACGGGTCACCAAGTCGAGCGGTCCGGATGGACCGCTTTTTTCTTGGCTTGACTTTATGTTATATATCCCATATAATTGACTTGTCAGTAGTTTCTGGAGGTAGAAAGGAGAAGAAACATGCCGACTATCAGTTATTTCTATGGCATAACCATCGTAATGTATTTGAGGAACAAGGAACATAATCCACCGCATGTACATGCCATCACTCAGGATTTTGACGCACCGTTTTCGATTTCTACCGGGGAGATAATGGAGGGGGAGTTTCCCCCTAAAGCAAAGGCCATGGTAAAGGAATTTATTCTGAAATATCAGGCTGAGCTGCAGAACATCTGGGACACCGAACAGTATGTCAAGCTTCCGCCGTTAGACTGATCCTTGCGAAAAAAGGAGCTTATATGTTTCATAAGGCAGTAAAATTGAATTTTTTGAGCGGCACATCACTTGAAGTCACATTTCAGAACGGTGTCATCAAAAGATATGATGTGAAACAACTTTTTAAAAAGTACCCTCAGCTTCAGGCGTTGGAGGACAGGGATATCTTTCTGTCCGGCAAACTTCAGGGGTTCTATGGCATAGTGTGGAACGACGAGCTCGACATTGAGGTCGAAACCATCTACGAGGAGGGCTCTGATGCCGGTACGGCTACTGTGCCGGTAAGTTCTGCGGTAGCAGATGCAGTGTACACAGCAAGAGCTGCCGCCGGCATGTCTCAGTGCGAGGTGTCGCAGCTTTCAGGAATCGATCAGGCCGATATTTCAAGGATCGAAAGAGGCACTGCCAACCCTTCTGTATCGACGCTGGAGCGCATAGCCAAGGCTCTGGGGGGCACGCTTAACGTTTCCATATCTATTCCTAATGAAATAAAAAATTGACATTGCGGATCCGAATACTGCAGTCAGCCGGGGCATGATCTGCATATAAAGCCAAACTTTCAATATTACTTCAATCTTCCCTGCTACAATGTATAATGTAACGGAGGCAGGTAATGAAAATACTTCTTGCAGAAGACGAAAAACGCATGGCGCAGGCTCTCACCGAGCTTCTCCGCCAGGAAAAATATGACGTGGACCATTTCGAGGACGGCACCTCCGCCCTGGAGGCCATGAAGACCCAGGTGTACGACTGTGCAGTCCTGGACGTAATGATGCCCGGACTCAACGGGTTCCAGGTGGCCAGGAACGCCAGGCAGCAGGGGATCAGGACCCCCATCCTGATGCTCACCGCCCGGGGCGAGATCGACGACAAGGTCACCGGGCTGGACGCAGGCGCAGACGACTATCTGACCAAGCCCTTCATGTCCAGGGAACTGCTGGCCAGGATCAGAGCCCTGCTCAGGAGGAATTACGACACTCAGGACGATGAGCTCACCTTCGGCGACATATCCCTTAACACCCAGTCTGCGGTGCTTTCCTGCACCTCCAACGGACAGTCGGTCCGCCTGGGCGAAAAGGAATACCGCATCCTGGAGTACCTCATCGCAAACCGCGGTTCCATCCTCACCAGAGAGCAGCTGGCCCTCAAGATCTGGGGCTACGACAATGAAGCCGAATACAACAACGTGGAGGTCTACATGTCCTTCACCCGCAAAAAACTGGCCTTCATCCACGCCCTGACCCAGATCAAGGCAGTGAGAGGAATAGGCTACGAGTTAAGATACGACGGACCCGGGAGGCAAGATGTTTAAAAGTTCCAGGATCAAAATAATAGCAGCCATAATGGCTGCCCTCCTGCTTTTCCTTCTGATAATGGCAGGAATGATATACGGTTCCAGCTACCGGGAGCTCTCCAGGGAGAACCGGGATATGCTGGAGAAATACTCTGCAGACTTCGACCTGAACCAGGCATACATGGAGGCCTCCGGATTTGGCTTCAACGGCCAGTCGGGAATGCCGCCATTCCCCGGCGGACCCCACGGCCCGGGCACCCTGGGTGACGGCGGGGCAGGCGAAGCGGAGTATCCGGCTGAACCAACAGACCCCGGCGACATGGATGAACCGGAGGAGCCGGAAGACCCCGGCGACATGGACGAGCCGGAGGAGCCGGATCAGGGAGATGTTCCCGAGACCGACGACGGTCTTCGTCCCCCTTCACCTTTATATAAGGAAGACAGGGGAATGCATGCTTTTGCGGTATCATCCTTCTACTACACCGCCTTTGACTTAAGCGGGCGACCGCTTCTCACCGGGTACGGAAACGGCAGCGTGTATTCTGAAGAGGATATCAGTTCTCTCGCAGCGGAGATCCTGGAGTCCGGGAAGACCCAGGGGACGGCGGACGACCTGATCTATCAGGTCACCGACAAGGGAGGCTACATCCTGGTGGCCTTCATGGACAACACCGTGGTCAGGGACAGCATGGAGACCTTCCTGAAATACGCGCTCATATCCTTCGGCATATCTGCCGTGCTTGTTTTCTTCCTGGCACTGTTCCTTTCGAAGCGCATAATCAGGCCTCTGGAGGAGAACGATCAGCGTCAGAAGCAGTTCATTTCAGACGCAGGCCACGAGCTCAAAACACCCATCTCGGTCATGAGCACCAACCTGGAGCTTTTGTCCAGAGAGATGGGGGAGGACAATCAGTGGCTCTCCAACATAAAGTATGAAAACGAACGGATGAGCGCCCTGGTCAGGGAGCTCCTGGAACTCTCCAGAGCTGAGAGCGGAGTGCCGGATCACGAGGATCTGGACCTGTCCAACCTGGTCACAGGAGAAGCTCTTCCCTTCGAGAGCATCGCCTTCGAGCAGGGTCTTACTCTTAACAGCGACATCCCCGAGGGCATACATGTCAAGGGCAATCCTGCCCAGCTCAGGCAGCTTACGGCCATACTTCTGGACAATGCCATCTCCCACTCTGAAGGCGGAGAAACGGTGAACGTCAGCCTTGTCCAGGACAGGCATCAGGCGGTGCTCTCAGTCACCAATCCCGGTGCAGAGATCCCCGCGGACGTAAGGGACAAGCTCTTCGAAAGGTTCTACAGGACCGACGAGGCCCGCACCGGAAACGATGAGGGGCACTATGGTCTGGGGCTGGCCATAGCCAAGGCCATCGTGCAGGCCCACTCCGGCAACATCGGCGTGGACTGTGCCGACGGCAAGGTCACCTTCAGGGTGGCCCTTCCCGTGAAATAGAACACCCTGTCATCAGAGCCGGAGCGACCCGGCTCTGATTTTTTGCGGAAAATCTTGAATTAAGCCGCACAGAGTAATACAATAGATTAAGATTTTAACGCGTTTGCTAAGGAGGCAGATCATGTTTAAGGAAGCATTAAGACCGGTTTGGGCAGAGATCAATCTTACAAATCTGGAATACAATATCGACCGCATCAAGGAGAAGATCGGTGACGCCGAGCTCATCGGAGTCATCAAGGCCGACGGTTACGGCCACGGCTCCGTCAAGTTCGCGCAGGTCCTCCAGAAGAAGGGCTGCAAGACTTTCGCGGTGGCCACTCTTCACGAGGCCATGGTGCTGAGAGATGCAGGTTTCAAAGAGGACATCATCATGCTGGGGCTCACTCCCTCCATGTACGCCGATACCGTCATCAAATATGACATCACCGTCGCCTGCTGCGATTCACAGAACGCCAAGGCTTTCGACGACGAAGCCGGACGCCAGGGCAAGGTGGTGAAGATCCTTCTGGTCTGCGACACAGGCATGGGCCGCATCGGCTATCAGGCCACGGACATCGACTCCACCATCGCCGACGTCAGGAAGATCTACGAGCTTCCCAACACCAAGATCGTGGGCATCTTCAGCCACATGTCCGTAGCTGACATCGTGGACAAGACCTACGCATACGGCCAGAAGGCGAAGTTCGACAGACTCTGCGACGCTCTCATCGCCGCAGGCATCCGCATCCCCATGAAGACTCTTGCCAACTCCGCATCCATCATGGAGATCCCCGAGGTCCACTATGACGCCTGCCGCGCCGGCATCATCCTCTACGGACTTTATCCCTCCGATGAGGTTGACAGGAATCAGCTGAGCCTGAAGCCCGTCATGTCCGTCAAGGCCAACATCGTTCACCTCAAGGAAGTGGGCGAGGGCTTCTCCGTAAGCTACGGCAGGAAGTTCATCTCCCAGCGTCCCTCCAAGATCGCTACCATCGGTCTGGGATACGCTGACGGTTATCCCCGTCCCTATTCCCCCAACGCCAAGGTCATCGTAAACGGCGTGGTCTGCCCCATCGCAGGGAACATCTGCATGGACCAGTGCATGATCGACGTTACCGACGTTCCTGACGTGAAGCTGGGCGACGAGGTCATCGTCATGGGATCCGACGGTGTGAACACCGTGTCCGCAGATGACATCGCCCACGCCACGGGCACCATCAACTACGAGATCACCTGCGCCTTCGGCCAGAGACTTCCCAAGGTCTTCGTGAGATAGTCCGGACGTTTCAGTCCCGGAGCAAAACACATGAGTTACAGATCAAACAAGCTCAAAAAACTAAACGCTAACTATATGCCGAGGGCGCTCAGTGCTCTCGGCACTTTAAAATACCGGATAATCCTGGAGGGCGCCGCAGTGGGCGCCATGGTGGGAGTCGTGGTCTCCGCCTTCAGATTCTCCCTGTCGAAGATGGATGTGCTCCGTGACTGGATAGTCTCCGGAGAGGACAGACCATCCTGGGCCATCTGGATGGGCGTCGGTCTCCTGGTGCTCTTCGCGGTGCTGGTCTCCCTGTTCCTTAAGTGGGAACCCCTGATCTCAGGGTCAGGCATTCCTCAGGTGGAAGGGGAGTTCGAGGGCAAGGTCAAGCCCATCTGGTGGCGGGTGCTCCTTCTGAAGTTCCTCGGAGGACTCATGGCCATCGGATCCGGCCTGGCTCTCGGAAGAGAAGGCCCCTCCATCCAGCTGGGAGCTATGACGGGCAAGGGATTTTCCAGGATGAGAGGCAGGTTCAAATCCGAGGAGAGGATGCTCATCGCAGCAGGTGCCGGGGCAGGCCTGGCAGCCGCTTTCGGGGCACCTCTGGCAGGCCTGGTGTTCGTGCTGGAGGAGATCTACAGAGTCTTCGATTCCAAGGTGCTTCTCAGCACTCTGGCTGCCACTATCGTGGCGGATTTCATCTCTTCCATCGTTTTCGGTCTCCAGCCGGTCTTCGAGATACTTTCCTTCTCGAAGCCCAAGCTTCAGGACTACTGGACCATCATACTTCTGGGAGTAGTGATAGGCGGCATCGGAGTCCTCTACAACCGTTCAATCGCCTTCATGCAGGATCTCATGGACAAATTCCGTCCCGCCTGGGTCAAGGCGGTCCTGGCAGTGGCAGCGGTGATC
The DNA here is from genome assembly GCA_016284485.1 of Bacillota bacterium. Lineage (GTDB taxonomy): Bacteria > Bacillota > Clostridia > Peptostreptococcales > Anaerovoracaceae > RUG754. The sequence continues at coordinate 8,897 of JAEEOX010000080.1, forward strand.
CTGGTGGCCTGGGTGTTCCCACTGGGACTTGGTTCAGGCCACGGCCTCATCGAGGGCACCGCCCGGGGCAGCTTCGACCTGCAGTTTCTGGCACTGCTCCTTGCGGTCAAGTTCATATACTGCATCTTCAGTTTTTCCACCGGCGCGCCGGGCGGAATATTCCTTCCCCTGCTGGTGCTGGGCGGACTGACGGGCGGGCTTTTCACCCTCCTGATCTCCCCCGCTTCTGCAGTGGATGAGGCCAACATCGGCTTCTACGTGATCATCGGGATGGCAGGCATGTTCAGCGCCATAGTGCGGGCTCCTCTCACGGGTATCATCCTGATCTCCGAGATGACCGGGGCGCTCAGCAATCTTTTGCCCCTGTCTCTGGTAGCCCTCATAAGCTACATCGTGGCGGAAGGCCTGGGCGGCAGGCCCATCTACGAACAGCTCCTTGACAGGATGCTGGAGAAGAGAGCTTCCCAGCGCAAGGGCCGTCCTGTCCGGGGCAAAAAAGTCTCGCCGGGCAGCGGCGAAAACGCCCCTTCTGGCATCCCTGAAGGGCCCCTGGAATAGGGTGTTTTACAACACATTGAAACCCCACTGGGCATCGTGTTTTTTTGAGCATACACGGTGCCCATTTTGTTGACTTTTGCAGTATCTAAGGAGTAATATTAAATTGCATCTTTGTGGTGCAAATTTACCGTGCCCAAAAGCCGGTAATAAGTAAGTAAGATCCGCTCACGCGGGTTCAACCAATAACTATTTCAAGGAGGCAATTGTTATGAAAACCGAAATGGCTCCGGCAGCGGAAGAAAAGCTCATCGCTTTCGTCGCGTGTGCCGGCAGCGCTGCAGGCAAGGCCCGCTTTACCGAGTGTGCATCCTGCAAGGAAGCTTGTGAGTCCGGTTTCCTCAGAGGCGAGTGCAAGAGCGGCTGCGTAGGCGTCGGCTCATGTATCGAGTCCTGCAAGGAAGGGGCTATGAAGCTTGTGGACGGTAAGATCATCATCGACCCCGAGAAATGTAACGGATGCGGCGACTGCGCCAAGGAGGGAGTATGTCCTCAGCACCTGATCAAGATGATCCCTGCTGACGCTACTAACTTCATTCCCTGCTCTTCCACGGAGGAGGACGAGCAGGTGGTGAGAGCCACATGCGGATACGGATGCATTTCTTGCGGAGCCTGTGAGCAGGCCTGTCCCGAAAACGCTGTACACATCATCAACAACCATGCGGTCATCGACTACGACAAGTGCGTAGGATGCATGGCCTGCACAGTCAAGTGCAAGAAGAAGATCATCGTGGATACTCTTCATGACCTGACAGTTCTGAAGTCCAACGTAGCATTCGTAAGATGCTCCGGAGACGGAAGGACCAACTACCAGCTCCAGCAGATGGGCGTTACCACCTGCGACGAAGCTGCCAGACTTGATCTCAAGGCTCTCGGCCTCTGCCACACCGGATGTTTCGGATGCGGCAAGTGCACAGAAGTCTGCCGCTATGACGCCATCCACGTTGAG
>JAEEOX010000081.1 GCA_016284485.1 Bacillota bacterium
GTTGATGGTGGCGTCCGCCGCGATGACTCCCGTGAGTCCCACATTGTCGAAATCCAGTCCCTTGGCCACCAGCTGCGTGCCCACAAGGATATCAGTCTCACCGCTGCCGAAGCGCTCCAGTATATTGTCAAGTTCCCTGCGGTCCCTGATGGAATCGATGTCCAGTCTGTCCACCGTCTTGCCCGGGAACAGTCTGGCGGCCTCCTCCTCCACCTGCTCAGTGCCGATACCGAAGTGTCTGATGTATCTGCTCTTGCATGAGGGGCAGACCTTGGGCACAGGGTACTTCCGGCCGCAGTAATGGCAGATCATGCTGTTTTCTTTTTTGTGGTAGGTCAGGGAAATTCCGCATTCAGGGCACTTCATTACGGTCCCGCACTCCCTGCAGGAGATGAAGTTGGAGAACCCTCTCCTGTTCTGAAGGAGTATCACCTGTCTGCCTGCATTCAGCTCCTCTTCCATCCTGATCCTGAGAGCCTCTGAAAAGATGGATCTGTTGCCATTCCTCAGTTCCTCCCGCATATCCACGATCTCCACTTCCGGAAGGGGCGTCTTATTATACCTCTCCTTCAGTTCTATGAGCTCGTATATGCCGTCCCTGACTCTCTGATATGAGCTTACGGACGGAGTGGCCGAGCCAAGGATCACCAGCCCCTTGTGGGTCAGCATCCGTTTGGCAGCCACCTCGTGGGTCTCGTACTTGGGGGTCATGTCCGACTTGTATGTGGCCTCGTGCTCCTCATCCAGTATGATCACGCCGATGTTTTCCATGGGGCAAAAAACTCCCATGCGGGCGCCGATGACTATCCTGGCCTCTCCCCGCCTGATCCGCATCCACTCGTCAGACCTCTGCCTGGGGGTCAGTCCGGAATGAAGGACTGCCACTGTCCCCTTGCCGAAACGGCCTATGAACCGGCGGATCAGCTGGTGTGTAAGAGATATCTCGGGCACCAGCATGACTGCGCCCTTGCCGCGGCTGAGGCATTCCTCGATGGCTGACATGTAGACCTCGGTCTTGCCGGAAGACGTGACTCCGTGTATCAGGAAGATCTTTTGCTCACCGGCTTCCAGCGCCTCTCTTATCCTGACGGCCGCAGCCTCCTGCTCATCCGTCAGTTTATCCGGCTTGGGATAATCCGTGGCGATGTCTGCATAAGGGTCCTTGGGAACTCCCCTCTTCCTCCTGGGAAGAGGCGGCTTGAAGAGCCTGATGGCGTCATAGTACCTTATGGCGTACCTCTGCTTCATCCATACTGCGGTGGAGATCATCTCGGGAGTCAGACTCTCTTCCTGATCCACTCCGATGATGTCCTTTACCTTGCTCTCGTCTATGTCGCAGGTCTCCGAGATCCCGAAAACGTAGCCCTCCTTCGTACCTGTTCCGAAGGGCACGGTCACCTTGCTTCCGATGCCGGCTGTGAGCCCGCCGTCTCCGTAGGTGAAGAAGCTGTCTATGTAATTGCTTTTGTTCTCTACGATGACATTGAGATACATTTATCCTTCAGTCCCGTTTACTGAACGAGCATCCGCAGTAATTCTGCCTGTAGAGCCCGTACTTTCTCGATAATTCAATGGAACGCTGGTATCCTGCCTTCTTTTTGAAGTCCATGTCCAGGAACTCCAGGCCGAACACGTCGGCCAGGGTCCGGCCGATCATGGAGACCAGCTGGTAATTTTTGTGGGGGCTCACCGTGAGAGTGGTGCCGAAAATATCGTACCCCAGAACTGCCGCAGCCTTGGCTGTCCTCTCCAGTCTCAGCTTAAAGCACTCAGTACAGCGCTCTCCGCCTTCGGGGCAGTCTTCCAGTCCCTCCGCCGCGCTGTAAAAGTCCTCCGGGAAGTATTCGCCTTCTATGAAGATGACCCTGTCCTCCTCGGGAAGCCCTTCGTTCAGGGCGTTCAGGAACTTTATCTGGTTCTCCTTCCTCTTCTCGTATTCCTCCCTGTCTGTGATGTTGGGATTGTAGAAGAAGATGGTGATGTTGTAGTCAGGAAGAAGTCTTTCCACACAGGCCGTGGAACAGGGCCCGCAGCAGGAGTGAAGGAGGATCCTCCTCTTCTCCGCCTTTGGTATCTCCATCTCCATCGCTTCAGATTCTTTCTTGTCTTCGCATTCCCTTAAACAGGGCTGACAGCTGTCCTTCATTTGACTTTACCCGACTTTTATTCTAAATTAATACTGTGAAATCTGAAAAAACCAATAACACCCCATAGTAAGTATTTATTATACCACCAGACGGTGCCTTATTCAATGAATAAAATGGAACAGCCCGCTTCTCAGAGGCCGCCGGAGAACCCCGGCCCGCCTGAGTTTTTCCAGGGTCTCAGGTACAATTCCATATCCAATTATCTCAAGGATCATTTCGGCTCCAAGACCATCAAGCTCTCGATAGACGGAGGCTTCACCTGCCCCAACCGCGACGGGTCCAAAGGCTTCGGCGGCTGCACTTTCTGTTCGGATTCAGGTTCAGGGGAGTTCTCCTCAGACATAGATGACCAGATCGCCCTCTACTACAGGAAGTGGCCGGAAGCCCGCTACATAGCCTACTTCCAGAACCACACCAACACCTACGCTCCCGTGGAGGAGCTTCGGCGCAAATATTTTGCGGTCCTGGCTGACCCCAGAGTAAGCGGCATCGCCATAGGGACACGTCCCGACTGCCTGCCGGATGATGTGCTGGATCTCCTGGAGGAGATCGGGCGGGATCATTTCCTGTGGGTGGAGCTGGGGCTCCAGACCATACACGAGACCACCGCAAAAAGCATAAACCGCTGTTACGACCTGGCGGAATTCGACAGAGCCATATCAGAGCTCAGCAAAAGAAACATCCGCACCGTCGTACACCTGATCCTGGGCCTTCCGGGGGAGACCAGAGACATGATGCTGGAGTCAGTCAGATACGTGGCGTCCATTCCCGGGCTCTTCGGCATGAAGCTCCACCTGATGAATCTGGTGAAAGGTTCCACAATGGCCGTGGAGATCCCCGATCACGTCAGTTTCCCCGACATAGACAGCTACGTTGAGCTGGTAACGGATTGCCTCGAGATCATCCCTCCCTCCGTCACCATACACCGGCTGACGGGAGACGCCAGGCGTGACATCCTCATAAGTCCGGTATGGAGTTTCAACGAAAGGACCATCTTAAACCGGATAAACGACAGGCTGAATCTGCTGGACACCTGGCAGGGAAAAAGATCAATATAGCAAAAAAGACAGCTGATCGCTCAGCTGTCTTTTGATTTTTTGAACTGTTGTGTCTACTGTGACTGGTACATCGCTGTTCCCGCGAAGGCCGGAGTCACGATCTTCTGTCCGCCGATAGCGTAGGAAGATGTGATGTTGCGTCCTGCCATGTATTCGGCTGCGGGCTCGTAGTATGACTTGGATTCGCCGGCAAACAGTATGGGTGATGACGTCGCGTGGGCTATGGGGCCTGCGCAGATGCTGTCAGCGAAGCTCTCTCCGCTTACCATGACCACGCTGTTGACGCTGGAACCGTAGAAGAAGTCCGCCACCGCAGTTGCCGTGCGGCCTCTGTTGGAGCCGTACAGCCTGTGGACGCTGGAACTGTAGTTCCTGAGTTCAGCCTCGATGTCCGTGCTTACAACGCCCTTTCCGCCGATAATGTACAGATTCTTTCCCGTTGCTCCCGCAAGGAATTCTCTCTGTTCAGCGGTCAGGCTCTTTCCTACCAGCATCACCGGCTTACCGGTCTGTGACGCTGTGACCGCATCCGGGAAGGACTCTCCGCTGCAGATCAGAATGTCGTTTCCGATCTCCAGTCTCTTAAGGACTTCCAGGTTGGTCAGGTATCTGTTCTTGCCTGAGATCCTGGTGACGTGCACCTTGCTGTCGGTGATGGATGCCACGAAGTCATCGCTGATCACGCCGGCACCGCCAAGGATGATGATCTCTCCTCCGGAAGCAAGATTGTTCGCAAGGTATTCCGCGACCTTCTCCTTCACAGAAGCGTTGCCGTTTATAAGAAGCACGGGGGCATCGTTCATGATGGCCAGACTGCTTCCCGAAAGTGCATCCGCAAAATTCTCTCCGTAGGCGATTATCACCTTGTTGAACTGGCTGATGCCGGCCAGTTTTTTGTACTTGTCGGCTACGGCTATGGATGTGTCATATCTGGACTTTCCGTAGGTCCTGTCCAGAGAGTATTCGCCTCTTACGTCTCCGCAGTCCGGACACTTGATGGTGATGGTGGCGATATCGGCCAGGGCCCTGCCCTCAATGCACTCGTAGCTGCAGTTCACTGTCTCCTTCTTGCCGCAGAACTGGCAGGAATGTGTATGTGTCTCGGTTCCTTCGACGTGAGTCCATTCGCCCCACTTGTGGCCGGAGCCTGCCATGGTCTCTCTCTTCTTGAGTCCGCATACAGAGCAGGTGAACACTCTCACTCCCTGCTGTGTGCAGGTGGGCTCCACCACGATCTCAAAGCTGTCCCAGCTGTGACCGCTGTTCACGCAATGTTCTGCGGGAAGCACGGTGTTCTCTGGCATGTTGCTGTAGATAGGTATCTCGAAATTGATGGGAGTATCAGTCACGTTGGCATAAGCCTGGGCAAGCCTGGTGCCCTCAAGATCAGCGCCCATTACGTTGGACATGTACTGATGTGTGGCAACGGCTCCCAGACCGTTCATCACGTTCCACTTCTTGAGGTACAGCGTGTACTGACCCGGTTTCACGTATTCGTTATAGTAGAATTCTGCTCCGCCGTTGATGGATTTGGTTCTTGTGTTCCAGCCCTGCGTTTTGGCGTACCACAGGCCTCTCTGAACTGCAGACATGGTGCTGGTCTTGTAGGCTCCTATGTTGAAGAAGTTGTAATATCCTTCATAGCCTGCCACGGTACCGGAAATGCATCCGCCCGTACCGTTGACTCCCTGCTCAGTGATGATTATCGAAGCGATCACGTAAGGGTTGACCAGATGTGCCTTACCCGCATTGTAGATGACGTTCACGTATGTGCTTCCGTCACAGGGGCCGGTAAGGAATGTGCCCTGTACCATCGCGGTCAGTCCCGCAACGTTCTGGGTGGCCTCGTCGAAGGTGTGAGGCAGGAACTGGAAAACACCCGAGTCTGTCAGGAAGTTCCTGGGATCCAGATAGTATGCCACCACGTCGCTGGCGGCCTGGTACCATCCGCCGGAATCCCAGCTTATAAATTGACCGTTCACATAGCAGTCACTGGCATGTGAGAAGTAGTAGCTGGGGAATATGTAGCTTATGACGCTTATTCCGCTCTTGTTCTCCTTGGCAAGGACGTCCGCCCAGTTGAGGCCGGTGTCCTTGGCGGTGAAGATCCAGGAGGGATGTCTTTTGTGAAGGCTCACGAGATACGGGATGTATGTGTCAGGGAAGCCCTTGGCCTTGAGCTCTTCCACATACGCTGCGTCCTCATCAGTGGGCTGTTCAGGCCCTCCGTTGTAGGTGATGGTGTCAGATCTCATGAATCCGACGATCTTGGTTCCGCTCCCGTTTACGTAATTCACCCTGTACCAGGTGTGGCTGTCTGATGGATTGGTGGATGCACACTTGCCGTCCACGGTGACCTTTGTGCCGGTGTAAAGATATACCAATGCGGTGGAACCAGTCGTAGGCTCCTTGCGGAGGTTGGCTCCGCCCGGGTATGAGACCTGCCATATCTGAGGCGTAAGATCAGTGATGGATGAACCCGAGCCTGAGCCGGAGCCTGGCCCGGGATCTCCGTCGGGTACTGTTCCGGATACCGACATCATGTCACTTCTGACGAATCCCGTTATGGACGAATATGTAATGTTGTACCAGACGTAGGAGTTGTCCGTTCCGTTGGTCTTGTAGTTGACTTTAACAGTGGTACCGCATCCCAGGCATGTCAAAGCGGAGCTGTTCACAGTCGGTTGCGATCTGACGTAAGCTCCGTATGAATAGGTGACCGTTCCGGTTGCAGTTGTGTCGCCGTAAGCGTCCAAGGGAATCGTAAATACGACAAAAAGCACTGCTATGAGTGCTATTACCAAAGATCGCTTAAAGGTCTTCGTCATTAGCATTAGGTACCTCTTCTAAATATCTATTACTTAGAAGGTCCCAACCTGCCGTCATTATAGTGTTTCCTGCAAAGAGACACGTACAGGTCGTTGCCTCCGACAACGATCTGGTCTCCGGACTTGACTATCTTGCCGTCCACGATCCTGGCCACCATTGTAGCCTTCCTGCCGCACCAGCAAATAGTCTTGATCTCTTCGATCTTGTCCGCGTAAACGAGCATGTAGTAGGAACCTTCAAACAGTTCATTCCTAAAGTCGTTTTTCAGGCCATAGCATATAACAGGCGTATTACAGGAATCCACGATCTCAACGAGCTCCTGAATATGATGCTTCTTCAGGAACTGACACTCATCGACCAGAACACAGTCGATGTGATGTCTCTCGTTCTCTTTCATGAACAGTTCAAGTATGTTGGTGTCATCGCCTACCGCGGTGGCTTCCCTCTGGACGCCGATCCTGGATGTGATGACGCCGACCCCGTATCTGTCGTCTACCGCAGGAATGAGGCACATAACGGTCTGTCCTCTCTCCTCATAGTTGTAGGCGACCTTGATAAGGTCTATTGACTTGCCTGCATTCATTGTGGAATATCTGTAATAAAGCTGTGCCATGACACGTCTCCCCGTATATATTTTACCACATTATCTTGTTATGTCAACCACTCAGGAGCCCCAAAAACAACAAAAAACGCAGCATCCACGCGGTCTGCTGCGTCCGTTCCATCCTTAAGGATTAGAGAGCACGGTTTACTAATCCGGATCTTAAGCATCTAGTGCATACGTTAGCTCTTCTGACAACACCGTTCTCATCAACGATCTTGACTTTCTGAATGTTAGCGTTCCACTTTCTTCTTGTGTGTCTCATTGAGTGAGATACCATGTTTCCGGATACCTGTCCCTTACCACAGACTTCACATTTTCTTGACATGCCGTGCACCTCCTTTTCTGTATTTCAAGCCTTTCGGCTGATGTCTCACAATAGTCCTTGTCATGCTCAACGCAAGCCATTATAGCACAGGCCTGCAAGGCAATGCAAGAGGTTTTTTCCGTTATTTCAAAGGTTTTGGGCGTATTCATCCCGAAGTATGGACATAAGGTTGAGATCAACGTATCCGCCGTTCTTTTTTCCGGCGTTTCTCATCCTTCCCTCGTCCCTGAAACCGACCTTCAGATACAGGGCGTGGGCGGAGTCGTTGCCGTTGACGTAATCCAGGGTGATCCTCTCCATTCCCATTCTGCCGAAGCCAAGATCCAGAGCACATCTCAGGGCATCCTCGCCGTAGCCCTTTCCTCTCTCGGACAGATCCCCTATGTAGATCCTGGATATATCCATGGAATCGTAATGGTGATTGATGGCAGAGATATACACCCTGCCCAGGAGCCTGTCGTCCTCCAGAGCGCAGACGGTGAAGTCCGCGCATCCCGGATCGCCGGCCCTGCCGTGGACCTCGGAAGCCACGTCCTTAAGGCTTCTGTCATAGTTCATGGTGAAGAATGCCTGCACCTCAGGCCTGGATTCCCACTCCGCGAAAGTGACCAGGTCAGATTCCACAGTGGGCCTCAGATATACCTTTTCACCTTTTATCACCGGATACTCAGTTTTCACTGTCGTCCTCCTCCACTGTCGCAAGGACTTCGTCGATGGTCATGTTTTCGCGCCTGGCGATCTCAGCGATATCCTCGTACTCATATTTCTCGCGTTTTACGCCGTATCCTCTGGAGATCTTCTTCCGGACCTCTCCAAGCCTGGTGGATACCGTCCTGATCTCTCTCTTCAGCACGAACCTCTTCAGGTCGTTCTCCCTGATCCCTATGGTGGTAGTGTATCTGAAAAGCGCCTGGACGATCTCGTCCTTCTTTTCCTCCATCACCAGGACCGTCAGCATGGTGGCCGGTCTCTGTTTCTTCATGTACACCGGCACCGCGAACACGTCCACTGCGCCAAGTTCCAGAAGCTTGCCCCAGACGAAACCTATCTTCTCCGGGCTCATGTCATCCAGGTTCACCGAAAGTTCCACCACGGAGCTCTCCTTTTCCTCGGTCTCTCCCAGGAAGCTCCTGACCGCGTTGAGCCTGGCGAATTTTTTGCCGCCAAGGCCGTATCCCACGGACTGGGTCTTCATCACCGGCATGCTTCCGAACTCATCCGCAAAAAACTTGATTATGGCAGCCCCTGTCGGAGTCAGGAGCTCGCCCTCCACTTCATCGTTATATGAGGGCATGCCCTTGAGGATCTCCGCCGTGGCAGGCGCCGGCACAGGCAGTACGCCGTGGGCGCACCTGACGGTTCCCTTCCCCGTGTTCAGAGGAGATGCCATCACAAGTTCGGGATCCAGTTCATTCATGAGAGTGCAGGCAGCCATGACGTCCGCCACGGCGTCCATGGTCCCCACCTCATGGAAGTGCACCTCTCCGGGCTCCCGGCCATGGACCTTGCCTTCTGCCTCGGCGATGATCCTGTATATGCCGCAGGCGTTCTTCCTGACCTTCTCAGGTGCATTGAGGGACATGATCAGTTCCTCGATGTCTTTTAGGGACCTGTGCACATGGTAATGCTCGTGGTCATGCTCATGCTCGTGATCCGGATGATGTCCTTCCTCTTCACCGTTCACTGTGACCCTCATGCGGGACGCCTTTATCCCGTGGCTCTCAGCGGATTCAAGATGGTATTCCACTCCGGGTATTCCCAGAGAGTTGAGCTTTCCGACCATCTCATCCCTGTCCTCGAAGTGCTCGAGAAGAGACGCTGTTATCATATCTCCTGCCGCCCCCATGGAGCAGTCAAAATACAGAGTTTTCATTACTCAAGTTCCTTCCTCTTCATGTGATTGATCAGGGACGCATCGTAGCCCGCGCCGAATCCGTTGTCGATGTTTACCACGGACACTCCGCTGGCGCAGGAATTCATCATCGAAAGCAGCGCTGCCAGCCCTTCGAAGGAGGCGCCGTAGCCTACGCTGGTGGGCACTGCGATCACAGGTCTGTCAGTGAGTCCTCCCACCACACTGGGGAGAGCCCCCTCCATTCCCGCTATGCATACTATGACAGACGCTTTCATTATTCTGTCCAGATTTCCGAAGACCCTGTGGACACCGGATACTCCGCAGTCGTAGAGCCTATCCACCCTGTTTCCGAAGACTTCCAGAGTCACCGCAGCCTCCTCGGCCACCGGTATGTCGCTGGTCCCCGCGGTGATCACAAGGACGGTGCCAAGCCCGTCAGGCTCGGGCATTTCCCCGATCACCCCTATGGACGCCTGCTCAAAATACCTGAATCCCTCAATATCTGCCAGTTCCGCTGCCTTTTCGGAGCTCAGCCTGGTGATCAGTACTCTCCTCTGACCGTTGCCCACCAGAGTTTCCGCGATCCTTCTTATCTGTTCAGCAGTCTTGCCCGCGCCGTAGATCACCTCAGCGGCACCCTGCCTCATGGCCCTGTGGGTATCCACCTTGGCGAAGTCCAGATCCACGAAGGGAGCTTTTTTGAGCAGGAGTTCGGCCTCCTCGTCGGAGATGCTGCCGTTTTTAATTTTCTGAATGATATCGTTGGTGTAGTTATTCATATCTTATTTTCTCGAGTTTTTCCACGCTGAGTCTCTCACCGAAGGGAAGTTTCACAGCGGGACAGACCACCTTCGGCTTGAGCCACTTCCTCAGGCCTTCCTCTTCAGCATTCCTGAGAACATCTTCCTTGGTCAGTCCGCACTCTCTGAGAGGCGACCTTATGCCCTGTTCTCTGAGGGCCCTCATGCCGGGTCTCCTCTCCTCCCTGTCGGAGGCGTTGGAGCCGTCCATTATCACCTGGATGCCGTCGCGTGCAGCCTCCGCCTTCATTAGCATGAACATGTTTGTCTTGCACTGGTAGCATCTGTCCGGGGGGTTGTCTATAACAGTACCCACGCTGAGCACATCGGTCTCGATGACCCTGAGCTCCGCTCCTTCTGATGCTGCGAATTCCTGTGCAGTCTTAAGCTCCGCCTCAGACTGAAACTGTGACTTTATAAAATACGCGGTCACCTCCGCGCCGTATTTCCCTGCCATGTGCAGGAGATAGCAGGAGTCCGTGCCTCCTGAGAATGCCATGGCCACACGGGTGTTTTGCTCAAAAAACTCCTTGAGACAACTCATTTTACTCCCTTCCGGTAAGTGCGTCCATTGCCTCAAGATATCCCTCCGGACCTTTACCTGCTATAGTCTTAAATGCGTAATATGAGATGAAGGACAACTTTCTGAAATCTTCCCTTTTGGAAGGATCTGAGATGTGGACCTCCACAGTGGGGAGCCCCACCGCCTTCAGCGCGTCCAGAATGGCGATGCTGGTATGGGTGTAGGCGCCGCCGTTTATGATGATCCCGTCCTCAGTCCCGTATGCCTGCTGGATCCTGTCCACCAGGTCTCCTTCGTGATTGGACTGGAAGAAGGTCAGCTCCGCCCCGCTGAGCAGAGCGTGCTCTCTCATCATATCCTCTATGTCAGCCAGGGTGGTGCTGCCGTAGATCTCCGGCTCCCTGATCCCAAGCATGTTCAGATTCGGTCCGTTGATAATAAGTATCTTCATTTAGTAAACTCCAATTTACCGCCCAATTGAGCGTAGTCCCCGAAAAATTCCGGGTAGGACTTGGCCACCGCCTCGGCCTCCGTCAGTTTCACCTGACGTTCCGTTACCGTACGAAGACAGGCAGCCATCATTGCTATCCTGTGGTCGCCGAAGGATGACACCGTGCCGCCCTTCAGGCGCTGCCTGGGGATGACCAGCATATTGTCAGAGCCCTCGGTTCTACCCCCAAGTTCCGCCAGAACATGGGATATTGCCTTGGGTCTGTCGCTCTCCTTAAGGCGCAGGCGGCTGATTCCCCTCAAGACAGTTATACCCTCCGCCCTGATGGCCGCCGGAACAATGGCTGGCACCAGATCGGGGGTCTGTGACATATCGGTTATTACCCCTTTGAGGTTTCCTGCGGATACGGTGACGCTGTCGTCCCTGACAGCGACTTCGGCCCCCATGTGACCCAGGATATCAAGCACAGCCTTGTCACCCTGGAGGGTATTCGGATTCAGGCCTTTGACCATCACCTTCCTGCCGGTGTCCATTGAGGCTCCGGCAAAAAACCAGAAGGCTGCAGCAGACCAATCTCCCTCGGGAGTAATACCGTCCGGGATCGAATACTTCCGGCTGCCCCTTACGAAGTATCCGCCATCCGTCTCTTCTATATCTATTCCGCTTTTCTGAAGCACGTCCAGAGTCAGCCGTACGTAGGGTTCAGATTCAAGAGGACCGTCTATCTCTATCCTGCTGTCCCCGTCAAGGAGAGGCAGCGCGAACAAAAGCCCCGTAACAAATTGAGATGATACGTTTCCGGGAAGCCGATACGTCCCGGGCGCAAGGCCTCCTGATATCCTGTAAAGCCCTGTCTCGGACTGTCCGATACGCACTCCATGTTCCTGCAAAACATCCGTGAAGACCTTTGAAGTGCGTCCCTTAAGGCTTCCTTCTGTCACGATATCCATCGATACGCCCAGCGCACCCATTAGCGGAAGAAGCATCCTGAAGCTCAGAGCGCTCTCACGGCATGAGACCTGATCAACCGGTCTTCCTTCCATGACCGCCCTGACCGCTTCCGCGCATTTCAGCCCTGCCTGTACATCAAATGACTCTCCCTTTATCGTATCCGGCGTCTTCCCCGAAAGAGCGTACGAAAAAGCAAGCCTTACAGCATGGGATTTGGATTCAGGCGCAGTGATTTCTCCGCCACGGATTGGGGTCACCAGTGTGACGTTCATTACTCTTCCTCTTTCAATGCTGTGCGAAGAGCTTTTGCTCTCCTGACCAGCTTCCTGAAGGCTTCCGGGTCGATGGCCTGCCTTCCGTCGGTCACCGCATGAGCGGGATCGTCGTGTACCTCGACCATGATGCCGTCGGCACCTGCAGCCACCGCAGCGAGAGCCATGGGCTCCACGAATTCAGATCTCCCCGTGGCATGGCTCGGGTCCACGATCACGGGAAGGTGGGTAAGTTTTTTGAGCACAGGAACAGCGCTCAGATCCAGAGTGTTCCTGGTATATGTCTCGAAGGTCCTGATGCCTCTCTCACAGAGGATCACGTTGGGATTTCCCTCGTTCATGACGTAGTCAGCTGCGAAGATCAGCTCACGCAGGGTGTTGGAAAAGCCTCGCTTGATAAGCACCGGCTTGCCCAGTCTTCCCACCTCCCTGAGAAGTTCGAAGTTCTGCATGTTCCTGGCGCCCACCTGGATGATGTCCACATCTCCGAAAAGTCCGATCTGGCTGACGCCGGTGATCTCGCTTATTACGGGCATATCAAAAGCTTTCCCCGCTTCCTCCAGGAAGCGAAGGCCTTCCTCTCCCAGTCCCTGGAAGTTGTATGGCGAGGTCCTGGGCTTGAACGCGCCGCCTCTTAAGATGCAGGCTCCCGTGTCCTTTATCTCACCGGCCACCTTCAGTATGTGCTCCCGGGATTCCACCGAGCATGGCCCTGCGATCACGGTCAGTTCCCCGCCTCCGATCTTAATGTCTCTGACTTCTATGACCGTGTCCTCAGGGTGGGAATGCCTTCCGGCTGCTCCGAATGTATCTTTTGTAAGTCCTTCGTTAAACTCAGGCATGTCTTCTCCTTGTTTCAGCGCAAAACAACCTATACCAAATGTATTATAACAGATAAAGACTGCAAGGTGTTAGTCATTTTGGGCAAAGAAAAAGCCCGCAGCTTGTGCTGCGGGCCGGAAATGACTTAAAGTGTTTCCTTGCTCTTGATCCTGGCGGACTTACCGGTTCTCTGACGCATGTAGTTGAGCTTAGCTCTTCTAACGTCGCCCTTCCTGATAACTTCTACCTTTTCGATCTTGGGTGAGTTGATGGGGAAAGTCTTCTCCACTCCAACTCCGTTGGAGATCTTTCTTACTGTGAAAGTCTCTGAAACTCCGCCGTTCTGTCTCTTAAGGACGAATCCTTCGAAGACCTGGATTCTCTCGCGGTTGCCTTCTTTGATCTTGATATGCACACGTACTGTGTCGCCGATACCAAAGCTCGGGATGTCATTCCTCTCGTAATCTTTTGTGATTGATTTAATGAGGTCCATTATATTTCCTCCTTCCCTCAAAGACGTTCATGGCCGCGCCTATAACTTTCACGCGTAGGCTTCCAGAGGACCGCCCGTAATTCAACTCGTTTAATATACCAAAGAAAAAAGCCTTTTGCAAGTGTTTTTTTCAGGATATTTATGCTCTCGGATGGGTCTTGTCGTAGACATCCTTGATGCGGTTTTTAGTGGCCTGCAGATAGGCCTGGATGGCCGCAACATCCTCGTTGCCCATGAGCTCCTGGATGGACTTCACATCCGCTCCGTTCTGAAGCATATGGACAGCGAAACTGTTCCTGATGACCTGGGGCGTAAGCTTCACGCTGAATTCCCCTTTCTCGCCGTACTCCTTGATGACCTTCCAGAGTCCCTGTCTGGTCATGGGCTCGCCCAGATAGTTTACGAAGAGACTGGGAACCGACCTGCCCCTTGTGAACTGTGGCTTGGCCTCGTCCAGGTACTTCTGGATGGCGTTCTTGGCGGGACGGCCGATTGGAACTATCCTGGCCTTCACGTGCTCTCCGGAACACTTGACGAAACCCATGTAGAGATTGCAGTCCCCTTCCTCCAGATCTATGAGTTCTGAGGCCTTGATGCCGGTGGCATACATGAGCTCCAGTATGGCCCTGTCTCTAATGCCCTTTACGGTGTCATCTGGAAGTGACATAAGTCTGTCGATCTCCTCTATGGAGAGGAACTCGATCTCTTTCTTCTCGATACGGGGTGATCTGATGTCCGCTGTGGGATCTGTGGTTATCACGCCGTTTCTCATCAGGAACTTGTAGAAGGTCTTGATGGACGTAAGCTTCCTGTTCACCGTAGGTTTTGATTTGTCAGTCTTTTTGAGCTCGACAAGATAAGCCACAACGTGGGGACCCGCTACCTGACTCAGATCATGGACTCCCTTTGAATTCACGAACCGTTCAAAGTGGTCGATGTCGCTTAAGTAGGCGGTCACGGTGTTGTCGCTCAGCTGCCTTTCTTCTCTCAGATACTTTTCAAAATCTTCGGTAAACAACTAATATCTCCTTTTAATTCCTGAAATGGTGCTTTTGAATTATACTCCCCGCCAATTAAAATATCAACAGAAATCTGTTGATAATATAAAAATTTATGTAAACGAAAATACGGTGGCTTATTTCACCAGCGAATTGGCGTATTCTATGGCGATAATGGTCTTGGCGTCGTCGATCTCTCCCCTCATGACCATCTGGTGAAGGTCGTCTATGCTCCAGTCTTCCATGTCGATGGCCTCGTTCTCGTCGAAGTCAGTCTCCCCCGGCGTAAGCCCCTCCATCAGATATAGATAAAGCACCTCTTCGGAGTATCCCACGGTGGGATAAAACCTGGTAAGATACTTAACTGAGGGCGCAGTGTATCCTGTTTCCTCCCTGAGTTCCCTTATGGCCGCATCCATCGGATCCTCACCCGGATCGATCTTGCCCGCAGGCACCTCGAACATGACTTTGCCCGCAGGTTTCCTGAACTGCCTGATCATCGCCATTCTGCGCTCACCTGTGACTGCGATTATGACTGCTCCGCCGCTGTGCTCTATGATCTCTCTGTAGCTGGTGCCGGACTTCACCGTCACCTTCTGCTTCTTGAGATTGATTATCTTTCCCTCGTATATTCTCTCTTCTGAAAGAGTTTTTTCTTCAAAAGTCATTTCTTCCTCCCGTTCAAAAAACGCTGATCTGTAATAATTATTCTATCATTCCGCTGATTTTTCAACCGTTTTTAAAGATAAATGCCCGTATTTTTTGATATTTGCTCTTGCATTTCAAGATTTTATGTTATATTATCAAATTGTGGTTATCCCCCCTGATAACCTCATAATCTCAAATCCAAAATACCCCTTTTGAACAAAGTAGTCTGCACCTCGCGGACTATTTTGTTATATACCTCACCCATGGAAACATACACCTACAGTTATAAAACTGAATTATTCAGATATCCCATATTCGACGAGTACTTCGGCGGCATGAGCCTCTGCTGCTTCGACATCGAGACCCTGGGGCTGTCCCCTTCCCGCTCACCCATGATCCTGGCAGGATTTCTGGACGTGGACTCAGAGGGAAACGCAGTTAATACCCAGTACTATCTGGACACCCCCGAGGGTGAGGCGGAGCTTCTCAGGAAGACCGTGGAGAAGCTGAACTCCGTAGATATGATCATTACCTACAACGGGAAGAGCTTCGATATCCCCTACGTGTTGAAACGATACTCCATGATCCACGGCAGCGTTCCGGAGATCAGGCCCTTCAACCTGGATCTCTATCAGATGGTCAGGTACGGGAGCTCACTGAAGGATGTGCTCAGCGGCATGAGCCAGAAGCACATCGAAAGATACATGGGCGTTGCGGATGAAAGAGATGACGAGATCTCAGGCGCGGAATCCATACAGCTGTACCAGGCCGCCTTCTATGAGACCGATCCCGTCGTAAGAAGATCCATAGTTGACAAGATCCTGCTTCACAACTCTGACGACGTGGCCCAGCTTTACAGGATCCTGCCCGTCATAAGGCAGTGTGATCTGCACAAAGCACTGATGATGAAAGGATATCCCGTCTCAAGGCACGGTCTTACAAATGTCCTGATCCCGGACAGGCTCACCATCACCCAGAACCGCCTTGTATCCGGCAGGCTCAGGATCACCGGGACCTACCCGGGAGAACCCTTCAGCTATGTGAGTTTTCCTTCCATCGACAGACCCTTTGACGCCGAGTTCCGGACTGACGGAACTTTCGAGATAAGTCTGCCCGTAGAAAGGCGCTCCGGGGCCCTCATTTCCGATCTGAGAGAGTTTCTTCCGGATTTCGAGGATTTCTCCGATTACGGCGGATATGTCAACGGATATCTGATTTTAAAGGAAAACGGGGAACCGAACTGCCGGGAGATAAATGCTCTTGCACGTAAAATTGTACAAATTGTTTAAAATTTCCACTTGAAATTACTTCGCAGGTGTTATATAATCACTAAGCGATGTGGCTCTGTGGTCAAGCGGTCAAGACTCCGCCCTCTCACGGCGGCTACCCGAGTTCGAATCTCGGCAGAGTCACCAAGCGAAGACCCGATCCGTAAGGATCGGGTCTTTTTTCGTATCTTATTCTGTCCGGTCTTCCTGAGGCTCTTCTCCCAGCAGAAGCTCCAGCATGCGCTGCCTATGGTTTATGAACATCTCCGTCACCCTGTAGCTCTCGGTATCCTCATATCTCACCGGGGCAAGGGGCGCACTGTCGAAGCTGAGTATCTCGGCGTCAGGGATAGCCAGCAGCACCGGAGAATGGGTGGCCACGATGAACTGTGCCCCCTGAGAGGCACATTCGGCCATCTTTACCAGCATGGCCATCTGTCTCTGTGGAGACAGTGCCGCTTCAGGCTCGTCCATGAGATACAGGCCGCCGGGTCTGAAATTCTCCTTTGCTACAGACAGAAAACTCTCCCCGTGGGACTGTCTGTGGAGAAACATGGGATTTCCCCCTTCCCTGCTGTATTCCTCCTCTGCGGTGGCCACGTTATAGAAGCTCTCCGCCCTCAGAAAATATCCCCACTGTGCCCTCCTGCTGCCTCTGGAAAGTGTCAGGGCGCTGCAGAGATCCGAATGCGAGTCATAGGTGGAGAATCTGTAGTTTCTGGTGCCTCCTTCCGGATTGAATCCGTACTGCACGGCTATGGCCTCCAGCAACGTGGATTTTCCCGAACCGTTCTCCCCCACAAAAAACGTGACCGGACGCCTGAACTCCAGTTCATCCAGTTCCGACAGCGCAGGAATGTTCCTGAGATAGCTGTCGCGGCCGATCTTTGACCAGTCTATTCTTAATCCATGTATTATCAGATCCGTTTTTGCGTTCATAATTTCATTCTGAGCCGGGCAAATGCGCCGGTTTTTTGCTCTTCGGGTACATTATATCGCAAAAAAACATTTTCC
This sequence comes from Bacillota bacterium, assembly GCA_016284485.1. Taxonomy (GTDB): domain Bacteria; phylum Bacillota; class Clostridia; order Peptostreptococcales; family Anaerovoracaceae; genus RUG754. The sequence goes on from JAEEOX010000081.1 coordinate 17,059, forward strand.
AGTACAAAAATATGGTATAATG
>JAEEOX010000082.1 GCA_016284485.1 Bacillota bacterium
TCGCAATAGTCATGATGTATACAATACATTTCACCTGCGGCAATTGTATTTCTTATGCAGCGGTGGTAATATTTAGTTACACGGAGGCTGGAGTGCGCCGGAATACCGGAGGGCACCCAACCGGAAAGGAGAGACATGTCATTTTCATCTGAAACCAAGAATGAACTCGCAAGACTCGAAATAGATAAGAAGTGCTGCATGCTCTCCGAGATCGCTGCCTACATCAGGACTGCGGGAGACATCGAGCTGGACTCAGAGGGCAACTACATGATCGAGCTCCAGACCGATCAGGCAGCCATAGCCAGACATCTTAAGAAACTCATAAAAGAGTATTTTGCGGTGGACTGCGACCTGGAGATCTACGAGGGCGGCGGAGTAGGCCGTAACCGTAAGGCAGTGGGCAACAGTTACCATCTGATCCTGGGCCGCAGGGAGAGAGCGGAGCAGATACTGCGTGAGTGCGGCATCATCAGGATCAGGGGAGGAAGAGACTACCTCTATGACGGTATTTTTGACGAGCTGGTCAAGGCCAAGTGCGACAGGAAGTCGTACCTGAGGGGAGCCTTTCTGGGAACGGGAACGATGTCCGATCCCGCCAAGTCATATCATCTGGAGTTCGACATACGGACGGAAGGTGTGGCCAATGACCTCAGGAAGGTGATCAATTCCTTTACGGACATGCAGGCCAAGGTGGTGAAGCGTGGGAGCAGATACGTGGTGTACATGAAGAAGGCAGACTACGTGTCGGACATGCTGGCCATAATGGGAGCCTCAGGCAGCATGCTTCAGATGGAGGACATCAGGATCAAGAAGGGCCTGGTGAGCACTGCCCGGCGGGAGATAAACTGTGATTCCGCGAATCTGGACAGGGCGGTGGATACTTCGCTGAGGCAGGTGGAGGCCATCCGCAGGATCGCAGAGATCAGGGGACTTAAATCCCTTGATCCCAAGCTCAGAGAGGCGGCGGAACTCAGGCTGGAACACCCGGATGTGACCATCGCAGCCCTGGGAGAGTTGTGCGACCCGCCCCTTAAGAAGTCCGGGATCAACGGGCGTCTCAGGAAACTGGAGGAGATCGCTTCAAAACTGTAGAGCGACGAAATCTTGTATCAAAACTTGTACAAAATACTAAATGATGATATAATACAATTGCGAGGTGTACAACTTGAAACGCGGAAGCCGCTTTAAATCTGGACTTCTGACTGCCGGGGCATACCCGGCTTGCGTTTTAGGATAAGCACTCTGAAAGGAGAATCACCGTGTTTAATGAAGAATTGACTGCCATCAGGAAGGCCGAAGACGACTCCGAAGCCCTGAAGAAGGACGCGAAGCTCCAGGCCAGGAAGATGGTGGAACAGGCGAGGGCAGAGGCAGAGAAACTGGTCTCCGATGCGGAGGAGGCCGCGGCGAAGACATATAATTCTCTGATCCAGGAAGGCATGAACGAGGCCGACCAGGAGTATGAAGCCGCCCTTGAACAGGCACGCCTGGATGCCGAGGAGATGGCCGCCAAGGCTGAAGCCAAAAAAGACCAGGTAATCGATCATATTGTGGAAAGGATAGTGAGATCCGGTGTCGATAGTTAAGATGCAAAAAATCTCGGTCATCAGCCTGAAGGAAAACAGGCGTGAGCTTCTGGACAGACTCATCGAACTTGAGGCTGTGGAGCTCAGAGACCAGACATACAAGCTATCGGACGATCTTTGGAAGGAAAACGTTTATCCGGACTTTGTCCCGGAGAAAATCGCCTACTTCGAAGGGAAGGTCACCAGAGCCCAGCAGGCACTGGATGTCATCGATGAGTACGGCAGGCTCAAGAAGCCGCTGTTCAAGACCAGAAGGATCATCTCTCAGGAGGAGGCTCATTCCATTCCGTCTGCAAAGGGTACTGCAGAGGAGTTCATCGAGCGCGTCATAGGACTGAATGATAAGCTCAGGCAGGAGAGGGACGAGATCAACAGGATCGACGTCGACAACCTGATGCTGGAACCCTGGAAAGACTTCGACGTTCCCCTGGATCAGCTGGAGACCAGAGATACCACAGTTCTCATGGGAGCACTTCCTTCGGTGTTCGATCCGGCATCGCTGGAGCAGACGGTGGCCGGAGTCACCGACCGCTACGTCATGAAGCAGGTCAGCGAGGACAAGTCCAGAAGATTCCTGGCTCTGATCCTGCCCAAAGACCAGGCGGAGGGAATAGTGTCAACACTGAAAGACCAGGGACTTCAGCCGCTGGAGCTGAAGGACCGTGAAGGTACGGTCAGTGAGAACATCGGGAAGAATCTGGAGAGAAAGGCTGCTCTGGAGGACGAGAAAGACGGAGTACTTACCGAGATCGCCGCAATAGCCACCCAGAAAAACGTTATCGAGGATTACTCAGACCTCATGGCGGTGGAGCTGGAGAAGAGGAAGGCCAGGAACAAACTCCTGAGAACCGACAAGACCTTCTTCCTTGAAGGATGGATACCCGTCAACAAAGAAGAAAAGGTCAAGGTTCTTCTGGATGAGCTGGGATGCGTTTATGAATTCGAGGATCCCGCAGAGGATGATACTCCTCCGGTGCTCCTCAGAAATCCCAGATTCTTCACACCGCTGGAAGGCATCACAGAGATGTATTCACTTCCGGCCTACGGAAGCTTCGATCCGACATCCATATTCGCACTCTGGTACATAGTGTTCTTCGGAATGATGTTCAGTGACGCGTTCTACGGACTGATCATGATAGTGGTGCTGGGGATCGTCCTCAAGAAATACAACCTTGAGGGGACCATGAAGAAGATGGTGACAATGCTGTTTTACTGCGGCATATCCACCTTCATCTTCGGAGCCCTGTTCGGGGGCTGGTTCGGAAACGCCATCGAGGTGGTGGCGGAGACATTCTTCGGAAAGACCATAGACATCAAGCCGCTGTGGTTCGATCCTTTGGATGACCCGCTGACCCTGCTGCTGATCTCCCTGGTGCTGGGCGTTGCCCACCTGTTCCTGGCTTTGGGAATAGAAGGGTACCTGCTGCTGAAGGAAGGCAGGGTGGTGGACTTCGTCTGCGACATCCTCCTCTGGTATGACACAGTCATCGGCCTCATCATGTGGCTGGGAGGAGGAATGATCTCAGAGTCCCTGGTCCCCATAGGCAAGTGGATGTCCATCATCGGCATAGCGGGACTGCTCCTCACCGGAGGACGGGACCGCAAGGGTGTCGGCAAGATCATCGGAGGTTTCTCAAACGTGTACAACATCACCAGCTGGCTCTCGGATATTTTGTCCTATGCCAGGGTGCTGGCCCTGGGTCTTGCGACCGGAGCCATAGCTCAGGTGGTGAACACCATGGGAGCCCTGGGCGGAAAGAGCGTCGCAGGCGTGATAATGTTCGTACTGATATTCATCTTCGGACATTTACTGAATTTCGCCATCAACGCCCTCGGAGCGTTCATACATTCTGCAAGACTTCAGTTCGTTGAGTTCTTCGGCAAGTTCTTTGTGGACGGCGGAGAGCCCTTCGATCCCTACAGAATGAATACCAAGTATGTAAAAGTTGAAGATACAGCAATAAACTCTTAAGGAGGCAAGAAAAATGTTAACAGATGGTAACGGATTAGCGTTATTAGGAGCTGCCATCGCGGCTTGCGCAGGCTGCGGATCAGGTATGGGTGTCGGTATCGCCGGACAGGCGGCTGCCGGAGTCGTAGCGGGAGATCCCAAAAAATTCGGTAGATCACTGATCCTTCAGGCTCTTCCCGGAACACAGGGTATTTACGGAGTGGTAATCGCCTTCCTGATCATGGTCAAGACCGGATTCCTGGGCGGAGCCATGCTGGACCTTACAGTGGCTCAGGGCTGGTATTACCTGGCTGCAGGAGTACCCATCGGAGTCGTAGGATTCGCATCCGGTATCGGACAGGGCAGAGCTGCAGCTTCAGCTCTTCAGCTCATGGCCAAGCGCCCCGATCAGATGTCAAAGGGTATCATCTACACCGTAATGGTAGAGACATACGCTATTCTGGCGTTCGTAGTCTCCATCCTTATCTGGCTGAGAATACCTGCATAAGGCACTGACTGACCAAGTAACAGCGCAAAAGATCAGCGGCGCAGGCCGCAGTGAATCAGAGGAATTACCATGAGCATAGATAAAATCACATCGACGATCCTTGCCGAGGCTGAGGCGGAGAAGGAAACGATCCTGGCCGAAGCAAAGGAACAGTGTGACAAGATCATCAGTGAAGCCCGGGCAAAGGCCGACAAGATCACATCTGACATGGTGAAGAAGGGCAACGAGGAGAAGGAAAAGATCGTCGAAAGACGTCGTTCCGTCGCCGCCATCGACGCCAAGAAGATCACTCTCAAGAAGAAACAGGACATCCTGGACGAGTGCTTCACGGGAGCCATCGACCGGATAGTGAATCTTCCCAGAGAGGAGTATGTGGATTACCTTGTCAGAGTCGGAGTCAACTCCGAGATGTACGGTGGTCTTCTCACATTCAATCAGAAAGAACACGATTCCGTAGCTGAAGAGGTCATTCAGAAACTGAATGCGGCCACGGATGAAAGAAGAAAAGAGAAATACGGAGATTTCCCGTATTCGGAGAGGTTCGAGCTGAATCCGGACAGCGAGCCCATGACGGGCGGCTTCTGGATCAGATACCGTCTCACATATGCCGACAATACCGTGGGCACACAGATAGACATGATCCGCCCAAAGATAGCGGGAGAGGTATCCAGAGAACTTTTCGGGGAGGAGTAAAATGGCAAGCGATTATATTTTCCCCTGCGTCATAGTGAGGTCCAAGGAAACGGATCTTCTGACACATGAGGAGATCCTCAAGCTTACTGAACTCCACTCGGTGCAGGACATCATGAACGTTCTGGCTCTCCACGGCTATGGGGACGGAACGGAACTTGAGAACCCCAGAGATTTCGAAAAGATCCTGTCTGACAACCTGGAGGAGACATACAAGGAGGTCTACAGCGTCATCTCAGACGAGAGCGAACTGAACTTCCTCAAGTACCCCAACGATTACCACAATCTGAAGGTCCTCCTCAAGGCGGAATTCCTCGGGTCCGACGGATCCGACCTTCTCATGGATTCGGGTTCCATACCCAAGGATGAGATCACCGATATGGTCAGGAAGAGAGATTTCCTGGGAATGACCGTGGAGATGAGAGGGGCAGTGGAGGACGCCATCGAGCAATTCGCCCGGTCCCAGGATCCTCAGGAGATCGACATCCGTCTGGACAGAGCCTGCTACAAGGACATGTATCAGGCTGCGGAAGAGTCCGGCAACGAGTTTCTCAAGGGTTACGTCAGGATGCTGATCGATACCCTGAACGTTAACGCCTACGCCAGACTCAAGGAGGTCGGAAAGCCCGCGGCGTTCTTCAAGAGAGTCTTCCTGGAGGGAGGCGATCTTGACGAGAGCGGAGTGGAGCACGAGGTGGCCGACGTCATTACCAAGGTCGGACGCAAGGGCGTGGAGAAGTACCTGGAGGATGAGAGGATGGACTACGTCAAGGACGCGCTTTACGTGCCCTTCGGCATAGAGCCCATCGTAGGCTACCTGAGGGCCAAGGAAGCCGAGGTGAAGGACCTCAGAATGATCCTTACCGGCAAGGTGTCCGGCATGGATGATGAGGCCATTAAAGAAAGGCTGAGGGACACTTATGTATAAGATCGGAGTAATTGGGGACAGAGAATCAGTCCTGGGCTTCAAAGCCGTGGGTCTGGATGTTTTCCCGACGGATGATCCCTCGGAAGCCAGGAAGACCCTAAAAAAAATAGCAAAGGAAGACTTCGCCATAATCTACATCACTGAGCAGATATATCAGTACATCATGGACGAAGTTGCAGAATACAACGACCAGAGACTCCCGGCGATAATCCCAATCCCGGGCAAGGAAGGATCTCTCGGAATCGGCATCACATCAGTGAAACAGTCGGTGGAGAGAGCGGTCGGAGCAGATATACTCTTTGGAGGTGACAATTGATGAGCCAGGGAAAAGTGTTTAAGATCTCCGGACCCCTCGTAGTAGCGTCGGGAATGGAAGAGGCGAACATGTACGACGTGGTCCGCGTGGGAGAGCAGGGCCTTATCGGCGAGATCATAGAGATGAGAGGCGACCGTGCCTCGATCCAGGTCTATGAGGAAACCGCGGGAATAGGACCCGGAGCCCCCGTTGAATCCACGGGCGCCCCTCTTTCCGTAGAACTCGGCCCCGGAATGATGGAGACCATCTATGACGGTATCCAGAGGCCGCTGGAGGAAATGGTGAGGCAGGTAGGCCCCAACATTACGAGAGGCATCAAGGTGCCTCCCCTCAACCGTGAGAAGAAATGGCAGTTCGTTCCGACCGTAGAAGTCGGCGAGGAAGTGGAGGCCGGCGACGTCATCGGTACCGTGGATGAAACAGTCCTCGTAGTTCACAAGATCATGGTGCCCTATGGCATCAGGGGAACTGTGGAGTGGATCAAACCGGGCGAATTCACCGTTGAGGAGAATATCGCAGGCATCAGACTTACTCAGGACCTCCCGGCGGAAAACATGAAAGCCGGAGATCTGAAGGAACTCACCATGATGCAGAAGTGGCCTGTCAGACGAGGCAGACCCTATAAAGAGAAACTTACACCCGATGTTCCGCTGATCACGGGACAGAGGGTAATAGATACCATGTTCCCCATCGCCAAGGGCGGCGTTGCGGCCGTACCCGGACCCTTCGGTTCAGGAAAGACCGTAGTGCAGCACCAGCTGGCCAAGTGGGCGGACGCAGACGTTGTAGTATACATCGGATGCGGAGAGCGTGGAAATGAGATGACCGACGTACTCATGGAGTTCCCGGAACTGAAAGACCCCAGATCGGGAGAATCTCTGATGAAGCGTACAGTGCTCATCGCCAACACCTCCGACATGCCTGTGGCTGCCCGTGAGGCATCCGTATATACAGGTATCACCATCGCAGAGTATTTCAGAGACATGGGATATTCAGTGGCTCTCATGGCGGACTCCACGTCCAGATGGGCGGAGGCACTCCGTGAGATGTCCGGAAGACTTGAGGAGATGCCCGGTGAAGAGGGATATCCCGCATATCTGGCATCCCGTCTGGCACAGTTCTACGAGAGAGCGGGCCGCACGATCTCCATCGGCAAGGAAGGACGTCCCGGCGCACTCAGCGTTATCGGAGCCGTATCTCCTCCGGGAGGCGACATCTCCGAGCCTGTATCTCAGGCAACGCTGAGGATCGTCAAGGTGTTCTGGTGCCTGGATTCCTCACTGGCTTACGCCAGACACTTCCCGGCCATCAACTGGCTGCAGTCATACTCACTGTATGTCGACAAGCTTGAAAAGTGGTACTCTGAAAACGTTGCACCTGATTTTCCGAAGATGAGAGCGAGGACTCTCCACCTTCTGCAGGAGGAATCCGAGCTCAACGAGATCGTTCAGCTGGTCGGCGTGGACTCCCTGTCCTATGAGGACAGAATGAAACTGGAAGTCTGCAAGTCCATCAGAGAGGACTATCTCCACCAGAATGCTTTCCACGAGGTGGACACATACAGCTCCATGAACAAGCAGTACAAACTGCTCAAGCTCATCCTCACGTATTACGATCTCTGCCAGGAGGCCATCAAGAAGGGAGCACCCTTCTCGAAGCTGGCAGGTCTTCCCGAGAGAGAGGACATCGGCAGATTCAAATACACCGAAGAGGAAAACGTGGATCTTGCATATGACGAACTGATCGGTGAGATCACTGAAGAGATAAAGGAGCTTACACAGAAGGAGGCGGAAGCGGATGATTAAAGAATACAGAACGATCAGTGAAGTCGTAGGACCTCTGATGCTGGTCCGTGACGTAGAGGACGTCACATACGACGAGCTGGGAGAGATACTTCTTCCCTCCGGAGAAGTAAGGCTCTGCAAAGTACTGGAGATCGACGGACACAACGCCCTGGTACAGCTTTTTGAGGCTTCCACGGGAATCAACCTGAAGGAATCCACCGTAAGGTTCCTGGGCCACGGCACAGAACTTGCGGTATCAAAGGATATGCTGGGAAGAGTGTTCGACGGTATGGGAAGACCCACCGACGGCGGCCCGGCAATAATCCCGGACAAGATGCTGGACATCAACGGACTTCCCATGAACCCGGCTGCCCGTGACTATCCTGCAGAGTTCATCCAGACAGGCGTATCCGCCATCGACGGACTGAACACCCTGGTAAGAGGACAGAAACTTCCCATTTTCTCCGCATCAGGACTTCCCCATGCGGACCTGGCCGCACAGATCGCCAGACAGGCAAAGGTAATCGGATCCGACGCAGGCAACTTCGCCGTAGTATTCGCAGCCATAGGTATCACCTACGAGGAGGCTGAGTTCTTCGCCAGCGACTTCAGACGCACAGGCGCCATCGACAGAACGGTAATGTTCATGAACCTGGCCAACGACCCTGCCGTAGAGCGTATCGCCACCCCCAGAATGGCCCTTACCGCCGCTGAGTATCTGGCCTTCGATCTGGGCATGCATGTGCTGGTCATCATGACAGACATCACCAACTACGCAGAGGCTCTCCGTGAGATCTCCGCAGCTAAGAAGGAGGTCCCCGGAAGAAGAGGATATCCCGGATATCTGTACACCGACCTTGCGACCCTCTATGAGAGAGCAGGAAGGAAGAAGGGAAGCGCGGGATCCATCACCATGATCCCTATCCTTACCATGCCTGAAGAGGACAAAACACACCCGATCCCCGACCTTACCGGATACATCACGGAGGGTCAGATAATCCTGTCCCGTGACCTCTATCGTAAGGCGATACAGCCGCCCATCGACGTGCTGCCTTCGCTTTCAAGACTTAAGGACAAGGGTATCGGAAAGGGCAAGACCCGTGAGGATCACGCTGACACCATGAACCAGCTTTTCGCAGCCTACGCAAAAGGCAAGCAGAACCTGGAACTGGTAGCCATCCTCGGTGAATCAGCCCTTTCAGAGGTAGACCTCAAGTACGCTCAGTTCTCACAGGAATTCGAGAAGAGATACGTATCCCAGGGCTACGACACAGACAGATCCATCGAGGAGACGCTGGACCTGGGCTGGGATCTTTTGAGGCTCCTTCCGAGAGCGGAGCTGAAGCGTATCAAGGACCAGTATCTTGACAAATATTACGGAGAAGCTGCTGACGCTGAGTAAGCTGTGGAGGAAGCAAAATGGAAAGATTAAATGTTAATCCAACCAGAATGATGCTCTCTACGCTTAAGAAGCGGCTGTCCACGTCCGTCAGGGGACATAAGCTCCTTAAGGACAAGAGGGACGAGCTCATGAAGGAGTTCCTGGAACTGGCAAGACAGAACAAGGAACTGAGAGACGAGGTGGAGAAACAGCTCATGTCGGTATACGGCAGCTTCTCCATCGCCTCCGCCGTCATGAGCAAGGAAAACCTTGAAGAGGCGCTGATGTATCCCAAGCAGGGAGTCGAGCTGGAGGTTGGCAGTCAGAACGTCATGAGCGTGGACGTGCCGGTCTTCAAGTTCAAGACCACTGCGGAAGACCCGACGGACATCTATCCCTATGGCTACGCGGATACATCCGGCGAACTGGACCTGGCTCTGGACGACCTGTCCGGGATCTTCCCCCTGATGCTGCAGCTGGCAGCCAAGGAGAAGGAAGCCCAGATGCTGGCGGCAGAGCTGGAACGCACCAGGAGGAGGGTAAACGCCCTGGAGTATGTGAAGATCCCGCAGCTTGAGATGACCATCAGGTACATAAGGATGAAACTTGACGAGAACGAGAGAGGCAACCAGACCAGACTCATGAAGGTCAAGGATATGATCCTTAACGAGGCCATCAAAGAGAGACGTGAGCGCTACGAAAAAGCTTACAAGGAGAGCGTCAACCCGGGAGACCTTGCCAGAGGAAAGAGAGAGGCCGCAGAATATGAGACCAACTACGATCAGTTCGCAGGCGGCAACTGATCAGGCTTTCCGTGACGGGTTCCGGGCATTCTGGAATAAAATTATAACGTTACTTCATGGAGGTGGGGGATGTCTCACCTCCTTTGACTATGTTTTGGAAATAGGTCTGAGATGGAAAAGGGAACTGTAGTCAAATTGCATATTGACGATATGAGCGCTGACGGAAACGGCATCGGAAGGACCGATGGCCAGGTGGTATTCGTTTCCGGCTGCGTAAAGGGAGACAGCGTCAGAGCCAGGATAACCAAGGCCAAGAAGAACTATGCTCTGGCAGACTGCCTGGAAATAACTGAGCCGTCGGAACTGAGGGGTGAAGAGTTTTGCCCCTACTCAGGGGAGTGCGGAGGCTGTCCGCTGGGAGACCTCAGATATGAAGCTCAGCTTAAGATGAAAGAAGACTGGGTACGGGAGAAGCTCAGGAGACTGGGCGGACTCAGTGATCCGAAAGTACTTCCGATCATAGGAATGGACAGCCCGTTCGGGTACAGGAACAAGGCTGAGTTCAAGGTGGGACCCAATGGCGAGGTCGGATTTTTTGCGAGAAAGTCACACACCGTCAGGGACTGCCCGAACTGCAGGATCCAGAGGGACGAGGTCATGGGAGTGGCCGATGGCCTGAGGAAGTACCTGGCATACTACGGCAACAGGTGCAAAATATCCGCAATGACCGTCAAGATGTCCTTCGGGACCGGCGAGATGATGGCGGTGCTCGAGGCAGGGACTGAAGACGTACCGCACCTGGAGGAACTCTGCGAATACATGAATGAAGGATCCGGATATAATCTGGAGAGCATTTTCATAAACGAGGAACTGGTGGCAGGCAGATCCATAATCAGGGACGAGGCAGAAGGGCTGAAGTTTGAGATCTCAAGAGATTCATTTTATCAGGTCAATCCCGTTCAGACTGCGAAACTCTACGGCAAAGCCGTGGAATATGCGGATATCAAAGAAGGCCAGACCGTACTGGATCTATACTGCGGTGTGGGGACAATCGGGCTTTTCGCTGCGAGGACAGTCGGGAGTGCTGGCCTGGTCCTGGGCATAGAGACGGTAAAGCAGGCAGTGCTGGACGCCAACCGGAACTCGGTGATCAATGGAATAGTCTGCACCAGATACATTCAGGGCAAGGCAGAGGAAGAACTTCCTGCAGTCCTGGGGATCAGACCCAAGATGGGCTATGACGGCGAAAACCGTCTGGTTCCGAAGGAACCGGTCATAAAGATAGATCACGCGGACGTGGTCTTCCTGGATCCGCCGAGAGCAGGCTGTGAAGAGGAACTGCTGGATGCAGTGGCGGAGGCGGCTCCGGACAGGATCGTCTACGTGTCATGCGATCCTGCAACTCTTGCGAGAGACATCAAGTATCTGGGAGAGAGGGGTTATCTGTTCCGCGAGGCTCAGCCGGTGGACATGTTCTGCCACACGGGGCATGTGGAGTGCGTGACAATGATGACAAAGAAATAGATAAATCGAAGTTTATGGAGAGAAACAAAATGGATAAGAATACAACAATGGAAAACCTTGCCCGGGCGCTGCAGGAAAAAGACGGCTTCAACGGGGCGTGGCTCTATGCGGAAAACGGCGAGATCGTGTCCAAGGGAGCTCTCGGCTTCCGGGATCCTGAAAACACGCTTCCGATTACGGAGGACACGATCTTTCAGCTGGCATCGATCACTAAGCAGTTCACGGCGACGGCGGTCATGCTGCTGATGCGGC
>JAEEOX010000012.1 GCA_016284485.1 Bacillota bacterium
CGATGTATATACACTCTATTACATTATACAACCTTCAGTGTATTAAAGCACTAAAAAAGGCTTTGTTTTATATCAAAAAATCGACCCCACAGAATTGTGGGGCCGGTTTAAAACGATAATCTGATTTCCCTGACGATATGTTGCTTAGAATGGCTGGATCGCGCCTGTTGCCAGCATGGCGATGGATATCACGAATACCACCATGACCAGCAGGAATGCCACGAGATCCACCCTCTGTCCGAAGATCTTTTCCTTGCGCTCCTTCTTGGCCCACCAGTAGAGGATGGTGCCCGGCGCGTAGCAGAGTGTGGTAATGAGGATGTACTGCCATCCGGATGCGTACAGCAGCCAGATTCCGTAGACCGTGCCCACGATGGCTGCGAACCATGCACCGAACTTGCCGCCTGCTCCGTTGTCGCATCCATGTCCCTGGATGACCAGCTTCAGATAGTACAGAGCTGAGAAGAAGTAGGGGAACATGATGGTGGATGTGGATACAGCGTACAGGGTCTGGTAGGAGCTCTCATTCACATAAAGCATGATGATGAAGAACTGCAGGATGATGCCTGTAAGCAGTACTGACCAGGACGGTGCGTTGTATTTGTTGAGCTTGGTCAGGAACTTGGGGAACAGTCCGCTCTGTGCGGGCTGGTATGCGCTGTCAGTGCAGAGGATGATATATGAAAGCATGGCTCCTCCCACCGAAAGGATCACTGCACAGTTCACCAGAGTTCCGCCCCAGGGGCCTACCACTGCCTCCATGATGCCTGCCATGGGAGGATTGCCCAGAGCAGCCAGTTCTTCCTGGCTCATGACTCCCATGCTGAGCACGGAGATCACGATGTAGAGTACCAGAAGGCTCAGGAAGGAGTAGATGGTGGCCTGTCCTGCCACCTTTGTGTTCTTGGCACGGGCGGAGAGCACCACCGCGCCCTCGATGCCGATGAACGTCCATACCGTGGTGGTAACGGTGCTCATGACCTGATCCATGAGGGGTGCGCTGTCCGGGGCTCCCGCGAAGTTCTCAACGAAGATGTCCCACTTGAAGGCTCCCAGCAAAATAATGGCGATCACTGAGAAGATTATGGGTACCAGCTTGGCTATGACTACCACCGCATTGATGCCTACGGCCTGGTTCACACCTCTGTAGACCAGGAACACCAGGAACCACATGTAGACTGAACCTACCAGGATGGATACCAGGTTGTTGCCGTCTCCAAAGATGTCGAAGAAGTTACCGAGAGTGGCGAACATCAGGGCCACGTAGGATACGGGGCAGAGGATCGCGCTGATCAGGTAGCCCCAGCCGTTGATGAATCCGATGTAGTCACCGAAACCGGTCTTGGCGTAGTTGTAGATACCGCTGGAAAGCTCGGGTTTCACAACGGACAGTCTGTAAAAGCTTATGGCCAGGCCCAGCATTCCGAAACCGCAGATCGCCCAGCCGATTAGTACGGCCAGCGTGTGGGCTCCGCCTGCGGCAAAGTCTCCCGCAAGGCTGAACACTCCGCTGGCAAGGGTGGTACTGACTGCGAACAACGTCAGTTTACCTATGCCCAGATCTTTTTCTTTATCCATATTGACCTCACTTGTAATGATTCAAGCCGCTTATGCCAGCGGCTCATCTTAGGCGATACCGGACTAGAAGCGCAGGGACAGGCAGGAAAGTCCGCCGTCCAGCTTCCTGTACTCTGACGTGTCGACGGTGAGCACCTTGTATCCCATGGACTTGACAGCCTCCAGGACGTGGGGATAACCCTCGGGAACTATGACGGTGTCGTTGACCCAGATGCAGTTCGCGGCATAGGCTTCGCTCTCCGGGATCTCGAACTTCTCGTATTTCTCGAAATCCGGCTTGGTCACGAATTCGCCGGCCACCAGCATCTTGTTGTTCTCAAGGTAGTTGACGCCCGTCTTCAGGTGAAGCACCTTTTCCAGAGGCACCTCGGAGCAGGTCATGCCGTACTTGGCGAGGATCTCTGTGAGCTGGCGGATGCCCTCTGCGTTGGTCCTGGCGGATCTTCCCACATAGAAGTGGTCGTCCACCATCATTACGTCGCCGCCTTCAAGGGTGCCGGGCTCCACGATGTGCTCGATCCTGTCCTCAGGGAAAAACTTCCTGATGGCGTCTATGATCTCGTACTTCTCGCCGTTTCTGGAAGGTGCGCCCGGATTGGTGATGATTGCGCATTCCCTGGTGATGAGAGCCGGGTCCTCCACGAAACAGGAATCGGGATATCTCTCGTCAGGCGGAAGTATGGTGATATCCACTCCGCATCTGGAAAGGGCGGAGATGTAGTCATCATGCTGCCTCAGAGCCTTCTCGTAGTCGGGCTTGCCCAGCTCAGGTGCCGAGGTTATCCCGTCGATCATTGCTCTGCAGGGACGCCTTACGATAACGTGATTGAATTTTTTCATAGATGATACCTCCTGTACAGTTATGTATCTGTACAAAATATATACAGCTGTTATTGTTTGATTTTACCATACAGTTTTTGGTTTGTATACTGTCCCATATATTCAGTCACGCAAAAAGACCTGCGGCCGCCCGCAGGTCTTCATGTTCTTTTATACCTCGTATTCTTCAAGGTCTTCCGACAGGTCCAGCCTCCGCATGACCTCCGCCGTGTTGATGGCGTCGTTCAGCGCGTCGTGGGACGGAGCCGGCTTGATATCCATGTTCCACATGGCGTAGCTCAGGGCGAAGTCTCTCCCCTCCTGGGTTACCTGGTCGTCGAACATCAGCTGGATATCGAAGCAGCGCGGCAGATCCCCTATCTCCATGCCGTGGTAGAGCATATTGTCCTCCAGGGAGATGATGTCGTTATCGCTCCAGGTGATGAACACCGGGTCTTCGCCGCACCACTTAAGGAAGTCCTCCACCGTCTCGGGGAAGGGTTTCCCGGAGTGTATCATCTCGGTGGTGATCTCTGTCAGTTCCTGGACGTCCCTGTTCATCTTGGGATAGGCTGTGGG
>JAEEOX010000083.1 GCA_016284485.1 Bacillota bacterium
CATCTAAGGCCGAGAGTCTGTCTGCTCTCAGGTCTTACTTCTACGGGATCCTGGTAGTTGGCACCACCGATTCTCTTTTCTTTTACTTCCAACACAGGCATGATGTTGTTCATTGCCTTGTTGAATACTTCCAGGGGCTCCTCGCCTGTGGTCTGCTGGATCTTGTCGAAGGCGGAGTACACGATCTGCTGTGCGGTACCCTTCTTGCCGTCGAGCATGATGCTGTTGATGAGCTTAGCTACAACAACGCTTCCATAAACAGGATCCGGAAGTACTTCTCTCTTTGGAACATTACCTTTTCTAGGCACTTCTCTTCCCTCCTAATCTGATGTCTCTGATTCTGTCTTATCTAGTACAGAGCCATCCGCAAAAAATATAACTTGCTTTCTTCACCCCGTTCACCGGGATTACTCCGGGTCTGGCCTTATCTTTGCCTCCCCGGTTTTTAGGGGTACTCGGCAATAGCCGTGAGCGCTCTTTAATGTTTTATGTCAAAAAAGATTGCTCTACCCTTTCAGGCTTCAGGTTTATTTCTTTACCTTGGGCCTCTTGGCGCCGTACTTCGAACGAGCCTGAAGTCTTCCTGCCACGCCTGCAGTATCAAGTGTGCCTCTGATGATGTGATATCTCACACCGGGAAGGTCCTTGACACGGCCGCCTCTGATGAGGACGACGCTGTGCTCCTGGAGATTGTGACCAATTCCGGGAATGTAGGCGGTAACTTCGATCCCGTTGGTAAGTCTGACTCTGGCAACTTTTCTGAGTGCTGAGTTAGGCTTCTTGGGGGTCACTGTCTTAACGGAAGTGCAAACTCCTCTCTTCTGCGGGGAATCTGTGTTTGTGGCAACTCTTCTTAAAGAGTTCATTCCCTTGTTGAGAGCAGGAGCAGCGGACTTCTTAACTGACGTAGCTCTGCCTTCGCGTACTAACTGGTTAATTGTAGGCATCTTTTTCTCCTTTCTTGGAAGATTTTTTATTTCAAGCCTATGAGCCCGGGGACGGGTCCCCGGGCTTTAAGCCCAAAAGCGGTATTATTTTATCACATTCGTAAGTCTGGTGTCAACGGAATTATTCTGCCTGAACGGCCTCTTCAACCGCATCTTCCATGACTTCCACCGCTTCCCCCGGCATATCTGCCGGAATGTCGGAAACTGCATCCTCAGCGGATTCCTTTTCCCTGTTCTTTTCCTGGATCTCCGCTTCCTTGAGCCTTCTCTGTTCTTCCAGATACTGCTCGATGACCTGGGCGTTTACGCCGTAGTCAACGGAAACGTTTCTGTATCTCTTCATACCGGTTCCGGCAGGGATGAGTTTACCGATGATGACGTTCTCCTTGAGACCCTGGAGCTTGTCGGTCTTGCCCTTGATGGCAGCGTCCGTCAGCACCTTGGTGGTCTCCTGGAAGGAAGCAGCTGACAGGAATGAGTTGGCGGCCAGAGCAGCCTTGGTGATTCCCTGAAGAGTCAGCTTGTATTCAGCAGGCTGCTTGCCCTCAGCGATTACCTCGGCGTTGGCGTCCTCGATCTCATACTTGTTGTAAAGGCTTCCGGGAAGGAGGCTGGTGTCTCCGGGGTTCTCCACCTTGAACTTGGAGAGCATCTGGGAAACGATGACTTCGATATGCTTGTCGTTGATATCTACACCCTGCTTCTTGTATACTCTCTTGACTTCCTTTACGACGTACTCGTGAACGCCCTCGGCGCCTTTGAGTCTTAAGATGTCGTGAGGATCAAGGGGTCCCTTTGTGATGTTGTCGCCGGCCTTGACCTGGTTTCCTACCTTGACCAGGATCTGAGCACCGTAAGCTACGATGTAGGATCTGTCTCCTCCCTCTTCTCTTACGATGACCTCTGTCCTGTTATCGTCTCTGGGCTCGATGGAGATGACTTCTCCGTCTGCCTCGCAGATCTCAGCAAGTCCCTTGGGCTTACGTGCTTCGAAAAGCTCCTCTACCCTGGGAAGACCGCCGACGATGTCGTCTCCTGCAACTCCGCCGGAGTGGAAGGTTCTCATGGTCAGCTGTGTACCGGGCTCTCCGATGGACTGAGCGGCGATGATACCTACAGCCTCACCGATGTTGACCGGCTCATATGTAGCCAGGTTCCTGCCGTAGCACTTAGCGCATACGCCTGTCCTGGATTTGCAGGTCATGATGGAACGGATGGCGACTCTCTTGATGCCGGCCTTCTCGATGGCTGCAGCCTGCTCGTCGGTGATCTCCTCACCGGCCTGAGCCAGGATCTCGCCTGTCTCGGGATCTTCCACATCGTTGAACGCTGTACGTCCCGCGATCCTCTCCTTGAGGTCCTCGATCTCTTCCTTGCCGTCTCTGAACGCTTCAGCCACGATGTACTCATCGGTGCCGCAGTCGTACTCGTTGACGATCACGTTGTGAGATACGTCTACAAGTCTTCTGGTCAGGTATCCTGAGTCAGCTGTTCTCAGAGCCGTGTCGGCCAGACCCTTACGGGCGCCGTTGGATGAGATGAAGTATTCCAGTATGGACAGACCTTCACGGAAGTTGGATGTGATGGGCACTTCTACGGTCTTACCTGTGGCGTTGGCCATCAGTCCACGCATTCCTCCTACCTGACGGATCTGGTTCTTGGATCCACGGGCACCGGAGTGAGCCATGATCTGAAGGTTGTTCATGGGACCAAGCTTGTCCATAAGGGCGTCTGCCACTTCGTCGGTGGCGGCGTTCCAGATCTTGCAGACCTTCTCATATCTCTCCTGATTGGAGATGAGACCTGCTCTGAAAGCTCTCTCGAACTTATCGACTTCCTTCTCAGCCTTTGCTACGATCTCGTCCTTCTCCTCGGGGATCTCCATGTCGTCGATGGAGATGGTGACCGCGGCCTTTGTGGAGTACTTGTATCCGGTATCCTTGATATAGTCCAGCATCAGGATGGTGCCGGTGTTTTCATGCTTGCGGAAGCACTTGTCGATGATCCTTCCAAGTTCTTTCTTGCCGCAGAGGAAGTCTACCTCCAGGCCGTACTTGTCCTTGGTCCTGTCAACGAATCCCAGATCCTGCGGGATGCCGCGGTTGAAGATGAATCTTCCCACCGTGGACTCCACGAAGCTGTGACCCGCCTCAGCAGGATCGTCGCTCATTCTGACCTTGACCTTGGCGTGGATGGCGATGATGCCGTCCTGATATGCCATGAGCATCTCGTTGAGGTCTGTGAAGACCTTGCCGTCGCCCTTGACGGGAACTCTCTCGAATCCGTCATCGTGCTCCTGGAAGTCGTCGATCTGCTCGATGACCTTGCCGTTCTCTCCCACCTTCCTCATGATGCCGGGATATGTCAGGTAGTATGATCCGAGGATCATGTCCTGGGTCGGCGTGGTGATGGGGGATCCGTCCTTGGGAGCAAGGATGTTGTTCACGGAGAGCATGAGGAATCTTGCCTCAGCCTGAGCCTCTACTGAAAGAGGTACGTGAACAGCCATCTGGTCTCCGTCGAAGTCAGCGTTGAAGGGGGTACATACCAGAGGATGAAGCTTGATGGCCTTGCCCTCTACCAGTACCGGCTCGAATGCCTGGATGCCCAGTCTGTGCAGGGTAGGTGCACGGTTGAGCATTACGGGGTGCTGCTTGATGACGCCTTCGAGGACGTCCCATACCTGGGGACGGACCTTTTCCACCATCTTCTTTGCAGCCTTGATGTTGGAAGCGTATCCCTGCTCCACCAGCTCCTTCATGATGAAGGGCTTGAAGAGTTCCAGAGCCATGGTCTTGGGAAGACCGCACTGGTAGAACTTGAGCTCGGGTCCGACTACGATTACGGAACGTCCGGAGTAGTCTACACGCTTACCGAGAAGGTTCTGTCTGAATCTTCCCTGCTTACCCTTCAGCATGTCGGAAAGAGACTTGAGGGGACGGGATCCGGGTCCTGTCACCGCTCTTCCGCGGCGGCCGTTGTCGATCAGGGAGTCAACTGCTTCCTGGAGCATACGCTTCTCGTTCCTGACGATGATGTCGGGAGCGCCCAGTTCAAGCAGTCTCTTCAGACGGTTGTTTCTGTTGATGACCCTTCTGTAAAGGTCGTTCAGGTCGGAGGTGGCGAATCTGCCGCCGTCCAGCTGGACCATGGGTCTGATGTCGGGCGGGATCACGGGGATCACCGTCAGTACCATCCACTCGGGACGGTTGCCGGAGATGCGGAGGGCCTCGATGACTTCAAGGCGTCTGCCTATTCTCAGTCTCTTCTGGCCTGTGGCTCCTCTCAGCTTTTCTCTCAGGTCGTCGGAAAGAGCTTCAAGATCGATGTCGCAGAGAAGCTTTCTGATGGCTTCTGCGCCCATGCCTGCCTTGAAGGTGTTTCCATATGCCTCCCTGGCCTCTCTGTACTGCTGCTCGGAAAGGATCTCCTTGTAGGCGAGATCTGTCTCTCCGGGATCAGTTACTATGTATGAGGCAAAGTAAAGGACTCTCTCAAGATTTCTGGGGCTGATGTCCAGGCAGAGACCCATTCTGGAGGGTGTGCCCTTGAAGTACCAGATGTGGGATACAGGTGCTGCCAGCTCGATGTGGCCCATTCTCTCACGTCTTACCTTGGCCTTTGTGACCTCTACTCCGCAGCGGTCGCAGATGATGCCCTTGTACTTGATCCTCTTGTATTTACCGCAGTGGCACTCCCAGTCTTTCATGGGTCCGAAGATCCTCTCGCAGAAGAGGCCGTCTCTCTCGGGTTTCAGTGTCCTGTAGTTGATGGTCTCGGGCTTGGTGACCTCGCCGTGGGACCATTCAAGTATTTTTTCCGGTGACGCCAGGCTTATCTGGATGGCTTCGAAATTGTTTAACTCGTTCTTGTTTTCTTTGATCTGATCGGTCATTATTCCAAGCCTCCTTAAAATTCTTCGCCTGCTGCGGTGTCTTCAACGAAACCTTCCTGATAGAGCTCCTCTTCAGATACCATCTGAGTCTCCATTTCCATGGTCCTCTCGGCGTTTGGAACGTCGTCGTCATCTGAAAGTTCCTTGATCTCTATTTCTTTTGCGTTCTCGTCAAGGACCTTTACGTCCAGAGCCAGAGCCTGGAGCTCCTTGATGAGTACCTTGAAGGATTCGGGTATTCCGGGTGTCGGGATGTTTTCTCCCTTAACGATGGCTTCGTAGGTCTTGACACGTCCCACGATGTCGTCCGACTTGACAGTCAGGATCTCCTGCAGGGTGTAAGCCGCGCCGTAAGCCTCCAGGGCCCAGACTTCCATCTCTCCGAAACGCTGTCCGCCGAACTGCGCCTTGCCTCCCAGCGGCTGCTGGGTGACCAGGGAGTACGGACCCGTGGAACGGGCGTGGATCTTGTCGTCTACCAGATGGTGGAGTTTGAGCATGTACATGTATCCGACGGTTACCGGATGATCAAAATACTCGCCTGTACGGCCGTCTCTCAGTCTGAGTTTGCCGTTCTTGGGGTATCCTGTCTCTTCCAGCAGGTGGATGATGTCGCTTTCCTTTGCTCCGTCGAATACGGGGGTGGCGATGTACCATCCCTTCTTCTTGCAGGCAAGGCCCAGGTGGACCTCAAGTACCTGTCCTACGTTCATACGTGAGGGCACGCCCAGAGGATTGAGCATTACCTGAAGGGGCTGTCCGTTCTCAAGGAAGGGCATGTCTTCCTCAGGAAGGATCCTGGAGATAACGCCCTTGTTTCCGTGACGTCCGGACATCTTGTCGCCTACGTTGATCTTTCTCTTGGTGGCAACGTAGACTCTCACCAGTTTGTTTACTCCGGGAGGAAGTTCGTCGCCGTTCTCACGGGTAAAGATCTTCACGTCCACTACGATTCCCGTTTCGCCGTGAGGTACCTTGAGGGAAGTGTCTCTGACTTCTCTGGCCTTCTCACCGAAGATGGCTCTCAGCAGTCTCTCCTCGGAGGTGAGCTCTGTCTCTCCCTTGGGAGTGACCTTGCCCACCAGGATGTCCATGGCGCTGACTTCAGCACCGATCCTGACGATACCGTCTTCGTCCAGGTCCTTAAGGGCATCTTCGCCTACGTTGGGAATGTCTCTGGTGATCTCCTCGGCGCCGAGCTTGGTGTCTCTGGCCTCGGATTCATATTCTTCAATATGGATGGACGTAAGGACGTCATCCATGAGAAGTCTCTCGTTGAGGACGACAGCGTCCTCGTAGTTGTATCCTTCCCAGGTCATGAAACCGATGAGAAGGTTCTTGCCCAGAGCGATCTCGCCCATATCGGTGGAGGGTCCGTCTGCGATGACTTCGCCCTTCTCGATGTGCTCGCCGTGGGAAACGATGGGTCTCTGGTTGACGCAGGTACCCTGGTTGGATCTTTTGAACTTCAGAAGGTCATACTGATCCACTCCGTTGTCGGAGTCTCTTCTGATCAGGATGGTCTCTGCGTCCACGAATTCAACGGTTCCTGCTTCTTTGCAGAGGATGACTACTCCGGAGTCACAGGCAGCCTTGTACTCCATACCTGTTCCGATCATGGGTGCTTCCGTGACCAGAAGAGGCACAGCCTGACGCTGCATGTTGGAACCCATCAGAGCACGGTTGGCGTCGTCGTTCTCCAGGAAGGGGATCATGGCCGTAGCCACGGATACTACCTGCTTCGGGGAAACGTCCATGTAGTCCACGGAATCGGCGGATGCCAGCGAGATCTCGCCGTGCTCCGACCTGCAGGCTACCTTGGCGTTGATGAAACGTCCCTCTGAATCCAGCGGTTCGTTGGCTTCTGCGATGACGCACATCTCTTCCTCGTCAGCGGTGATGTATCTGATCTCATCCGTAACGACTCCGTCCTTCACGATCCTGTAGGGGGTCTCGATGAAGCCGTACTTGTTGATGATGCCATATGTGGTGAGCGATCCGATAAGTCCGATGTTGGGACCTTCAGGAGTCTCGATGGGACACATTCTTCCATAGTGGGAGTGGTGGACGTCTCTGACCTCGAATCCCGCTCTCTCTCTGGAAAGTCCGCCGGGTCCAAGTGCCGACAGTCTTCTCATGTGAGTGAGTTCTGCAAGAGGATTGTTCTGGTCCATGAACTGTGACAGCTGGGATGAACCGAAGAACTCCTTGACAGCTGCGGTCACAGGTCTGATGTTCATCAGAGCCTGAGGTGTGGTGACGTCGATGTCCTGAGTCATCATTCTCTCACGGATGACTCTCTCCATCCTGGACAGACCGATCCTGAACTGGTTCTGGAGAAGTTCTCCTACAGTTCTCAGTCTTCTGTTTCCAAGGTGGTCGATATCGTCCACGCTGCCGATCCCGTAGTTAAGGTTGATCAGGTAGCTTACGGAAGCGATGATGTCCTCATTGATGATGTGCTTCGGGCTCAGCTCGTTCTTCCTGTCCACCAGCATCTCCTTGAGTTCTTCCTCGTTGGAAGCCTTCTCGAAGATCTCGTGGAGCACGGGATAGAACACCTTGTCCCCGAGCTTCAGTGAATCGTAGTCAACGTCCTTGTACTGGGGTTCGTATTCCTCGGCATAGGCCTTGATGTCAACGAATCTGGAGCCGATGACCTTTGTGGTCTGTCCTTCCTTCTCCTTCTCCATGGCGCATGCCATTACATACTCCACGCCGGAGTTCTCGATGCGGGTGGCCATGGCGCGGTCAAGCACCGTTCCCGCCTCGTAGAGGATCTCGCCGGTCTCGGGAGCCACAACGTCTTCCATGAGCTTGACGCCTGTAAGACGATTGGAAAGTCCCAGC
The DNA here is from genome assembly GCA_016284485.1 of Bacillota bacterium. Lineage (GTDB taxonomy): Bacteria > Bacillota > Clostridia > Peptostreptococcales > Anaerovoracaceae > RUG754. The sequence goes on from JAEEOX010000083.1 coordinate 7,693, forward strand.
TTCTTGTTGTATTTATATCTGCCTACCTTGGCCAGATCGTAACGCTTGGGGTCGTAGAACATGGCGTTGAACGCCTGCCTTGCGCTCTCGATCGTGGGAGGTTCAGCCGGTCTTATCTTCTTGTATATTTCCTTGATGCCTTCTTCGTAGTCCTTGGTGGTGTCCTTCTCAAGGGTCGCCTGGAGTCTCTCATCGTTTCCGAAGACTTCGATGATCTCCTGATCAGAACCAAGGCCGATGGCTCTCAGAAGTGTGGTGACGGGCTGCTTTCTGGTACGGTCGACTCTTACGGAAAGCACTCCGTTGGAATCGGTCTCGTATTCGATCCAGGCTCCCCTGTTGGGTATTATCTGGGTCGAGAAAAGCTTGTTGTTCGACTTATCTGTCTCCACTGAGTAGTACGGTCCGGGGGAACGCACCAGCTGCGTTACGACTACACGCTCAGCACCGTTGTAAATGAAGGTTCCTCTCTCAGTCATCAGGGGGAAATCACCCATGAAGACTTCCTGTTCCTTCACCTCACCGGTCTCGCGGTTGATGAGTCTTACTCTTACTTTAAGCGGAGCTGCGTATGTTACATCCCTGTCCTTGCACTCTTCCTTGGGATACTTGGGCTTATCCGAAAGAGTATAGTCAATGAACTCAAGCACGAGATTTCCGGAGAAGTCCTTTATGGGGGAAACGTCTTCAAAGACTTCCTTCAGTCCTTCTTCCACGAACCACTTGTAAGAATCCGTCTGGATCTGAATGAGGTTCGGCATCTCGCAGACTTCATTGATCTTAGCGAATGTCATACGCTCTTTTCTACCTACTTTTATAGGTCTCGGCATTTTCCATCACTCCTTATGTCTTTAACTGGATCCATGCCTCCGATGCGCTATTTACTGGAGCGCATAAAAAGGCATTCTAATTTTTATGGCAGTTTAATAGTATATCCCTTTGCTGTCAATAATGCAAGAACTTTTTTTGCAAAAATGCATCAAAAAATCACACCCCCGGCTTCCGCACAACAAAAAACACCGGCCCCGCTGCGGACCGGTGTCGTATTCCGATATTATTTTATTCTGCTTCCTGCTTCTTGGGTGCGGGCTGCGGTTCCTTCCTGCTCTTCACCACCTTGTCCGACCTGACGATCAGTATGTCGCCCTGCTGGATCTTGAGGCTGCTTTCGGGAATGGCCGAGAGCTCATCGCGGATCACCAGATACACGTTCATGTCGTATTCACTCTGGATCTCTCTGATGGTCTTGCCCCTCATGTCGCTTCTCTTGCCCACCACGATCTCTCCGATCTCCTTGATGTCGTTGAAGCGCTTGACGGAGTTCTTTTCCTTATCGTACTGCTCCACGAATCCCGCGCTGATGATACCTGTGGGGATGGCCACCGCTCCCACGCCCAGGAAGGACATGATGATGGCTATTATGGTTCCCGCAGTGGTCACCGGGTAGATGTCGCCGTAACCTATGGTGAGGATGGTGGTCACGCTCCACCAGAATCCGGAGAAGGCGTTCTTGAAGACCTCCGGCTGGGCGGCGTGCTCCGCGCTGTACATGCAGATGCTGGAGGCCAGCATCAGTATGAATATGATGAAAAGCGAGGACAGCAGTTGCTTGCGCTTCTCGTAGATGATGCCAATGATCGCGTGGAAGGAGTCATAGCGCGCGTTGATCCTGAAGAGGTGCAGTATCCTGACCACCCTCAGCATCCTGAAAGCCACGGCGCCCGAAAGGAAGAACACCGGGATGATGGTGAAGAGGTCCACCACTCCGTCGAAGGACCTGATGAACCGGAGCACCGCCTTGCCCCTGCTCAGCTTGGGATAGAGCAGATCCGCCGTCCATATCCTCAGGATGTACTCGATGAGGAATATGAAGGTGGTCACGATCTCGATCCATCTGAAGAGGGTGTTGTACTCCGAAAGCTCCTCGAAGGTGTCCAGTATCACCACCAGTATGTTCAGGATGATATTCGCGATAATGAAATAGTCAAAGCCGCGGCTGACCTTGTCGTGCTCCTGCCCTATCTGGATTATTTCGAACATCCTCTTCTTCATGACTGAACCTCTCGATCGATACTTTTATGGTTAGATTATAGTCCCCGCGTGGATTCTTTGCAATATGGCACAAAAAAGGACTCTGCACCCTGGTGCAAAGTCCTTTGAGATTTTTTGTTCCGTGGAATTATTTGAGAACGACTTCTGCGCCGACTTCCTCGAGCTGAGCCTTGATAGCCTCTGCCTCTGCCTTCTCGATTCCTTCCTTAACGTTGGAGGGAGCTCCGTCAACGAGTTCCTTAGCTTCCTTAAGTCCAAGACCGGTGATCTCTCTGACGACCTTGATGACCTTGATCTTCTCTGCGCCGATAGCGTTGAGAACTACTGTGAACTCTGTCTGCTCTTCAACCTCAGCGCCTGCACCTGCAGGTCCGACTACTGCTACGGGAGCAGCTGCGGAAACGCCGAATTCCTCTTCACAAGCTTTAACTAATTCATTTAACTCGAGCACTGTCATATTCTTGATGGCTTCGATGATCTGCATTTTATCCATTGTTTTTTCCTTTCTGAATGGTTCTATGATTTTGATCTGAATTCTATTGATTGATTATGCTTCCTGCTTGTCGTCTGCGATAGCCTGGAATGTTCTCACCAGTTTGGATACCGGGCTCTGGATTGAACCCATGAACTTGGCGATAAGTACGTCTCTTGACGGAATGCTTGCGATCTCCTTGATCGCTTCCTGATCATAGAAGTTGCCTTCCACGACGCCGGCCTTGAAGGACATCTTCTTGTAACGATCGAAGACTCCCTTGAGGATCCTTGCGGGGGCTGTGGCATCTTCCTTTGAGATCGCGATGGCTGTGGGTCCTTCAAGGATGTCCTTCAGAGGTTCGAATTCTGTACCTTCGATAGCTCTCTTGATAAGGGTGTTCTTGTATACCGTGTAGTCAACGTTGGCCTCTCTGAGCTCTTTTCTCATGGCGTCTGCCTCAGCAACTGTTGTTCCCATGTAGTCGATGACTACTGCAGACTGAGCTCCGTTCAGCTTTTCCTTGATCTCGTCGATGATGATCTGTTTAGCCTGTTTAGCTTCTACTGACATTAATGTTTTCTCCTTTCTTCCGTCCGGATCAAAAGATCACAGGCGGATGGTTAAGGTACTCCATAAAAAAGCCTCGTTAAACGAGGCCAATATTTTTATATTGTACCTCGGCAGGAAATTAAGCTTTCGCACCTGCTGTCTTAGGTTGTGTTTTCTTTTTTAGAACTGTATCAGCGCCGGGTTTACTTTGACTCCGGGGCCCATTGTGCTGGCAACTGTAACGCTCTTGAGATACTGTCCCTTGGCAGCTGCGGGCTTAGCCTTGACAACTGCTTCCATGAGAGTGTTCATGTTTTCCAGAAGCTTCTCGGGTCCGAAGCTTACCTTGCCGATGGATGTGTGGATGATGTTCTGCTTGTCAAGTCTGTACTCAACTTTACCAGCCTTGATCTCGTGGAGCGCTTTCTCAACGTCCATTGTGACCGTGCCTGACTTGGGGTTCGGCATAAGACCCTTGGGTCCTAAAAGCTTACCTAATCTTCCAACAACTCCCATCATATCCGGTGTTGCTACTACTGCGTCGAAATCGAACCAGCCTTCAGACTGGATCCTCTGGGCCATTTCCTCGGCTCCTACGTAATCTGCGCCAGCTGCTTCAGCTTCCTGAGCCTTGGGGCCCTTAGCGAATACCAGGACTCTCTTGGTCTTACCTGTTCCGTTAGGAAGAACAACAGCTCCTCTTACCTGCTGGTCAGCGTGTCTGCCGTCGACACCCAGTTTGATGTGGACCTCTACGGTCTCGTCGAATTTTGCTCCCGCGATCTCGCAGACGTTCTTGAGGGCCTCAGCCATCTCATATGTCTGTGTCTTGTCGTACTTTCCGAGAGCAGCTTTGTAATTCTTGCCTCTCTTTGGCATTTCGTTTTCCTCCTTGTGGTACTAGCGACTTTCGTCTCCCAACTCTTACTCTGTTACTGTGATACCCATTGATCTTGCGGTGCCCTTTACCATGCTGATAGCACTGTCAAGGTTAGCCGCGTTAAGGTCAGGCATCTTTGTCTTTGCGATCTCCTCGACCTGAGCCATCGTGATGGAAGCCACTTTCTTCTTGTTGGGCTCACCGGATGCTGTGTCGATACCTGCTGCCTTCTTGATGAGGACTGCCGCGGGGGGAGTCTTCGTGATGAAGCTGAATGATCTGTCAGCATACACCGTGATGACTACAGGAATGACCATGCCGGGTTGATCTTGTGTCTTAGCATTAAACTGCTTGCAGAAGTCCATGATGTTAACACCATGCTGTCCTAATGCGGGACCTACAGGGGGTGCCGGAGTGGCTGCGCCTGCTGCGATCTGAAGTTTAATGTAGCCTTCAACCTTTTTCGCCATTTGATTCTCCTTTCTGTAGATTTATCTGTAGACTTTCTCCACCTGAGCGAATTCAAGCTCAACCGGAGTGTCTCTGCCAAACATGGAGATCTTGACTACAAGTACCTGCTTCTCCTTGTCGATCTCTTCTACCGTGCCCATAAAGCTTTCGAAGGGACCGTTGACGACGCGTACTGTCTCGCCGATCTTCACGTCCAACTCGATGTGGACCTTCTCGATACCCATTCTGGCCACTTCCTCATCGGTAAGGGGAATGGGTTCGGAGCCGTGTCCCACGAATCCTGTCACGCCCTGGGTGTTTCTCACCAGATACCAGGATTCGTTGGTCACTATCATTTTGATGATCACATAACCGGGGAACATCTTCTTGGTCTTGATCTTTCTCTGACTGTCTTTGATCTCGACAATGTCCTCAGTGGGAACGACGACTTCCTGAACAAGATTCTGCATGTTGCGGTTCTCGACCATCTTTTCGATATTAACTTTTACTTTGTTTTCGTGGCCCGAATAGGTGTGGACAACATACCATCTGGCCTGGCCGTCTCCTCTTAAGCCTTCGCCTTCAAGAGGGGAAACGCTCTTGTTCTCAAAATCTGCCATTTTCGTTCCTTTATATATCTAACGTTTGTCTCAAGCCTAGTTCATGGTGATTCCGAGTACTGCTCTGAGTGCAGCCAGTACTCCGGTATCGATGAGCCAGAACATCAAAGCGAAAGCGCAGCAGACCGCGATGACCACAGCTGTGTAGGAAACGACTTCCTTGCGTGTGGGCCAGACGACCTTCTTCAACTCTGTCCTTACGCCGCGGAAATATTCCTTGAATCCGGACTTCTTTTCTTCTTTCTTAGTAGCCATTTCGGTTCTCCCTATTTGGTCTCTCTGTGAAGAGTTTCCTTCTTGCAGAATCTGCAATACTTCATAAGTTCGATACGATCGGGATCGTTCTTCTTATTCTTCATAGTGTTGTAGTTTCTCTGTTTGCACTCTGTGCAAGCTAATGTTACTTTAACTCTCATGTGATCATCCTCCGTTTACACCAAAAAACTCAAAGCGGGCGTACGCTTTGGTCATTATAACCATAAAGTTGCCATATGATTATAAATCTGAGCATTTTCAATGTCAATAAGTATTTCTCAAAATATTTTTTGCTTTTTAAGGGATCAGCCCTGCTGTTCCCCTTCTCCCGAGGGTTCCTCGGGAAGTCTGGGCTCGCCCAGGGTCGCTCTGGCGATCTCCTCGATGGCTCCGTTGATGTCGTCTGCATCCAGATAGACCACGGAAGCGTATCCGCCGCCCAGGGCCCAGCATCTGTCGTAGCCCACGTCACCTTCAATGGAGTACTTGTTGATGGTCCACTGAGGCATGGTGGCGAGCTGCGCCTTGATCATCTCTGTGATCTCCTCGCTGGACATGCTGGTCTTGAGATCCTCGCCTACGGCGTCCAGAATGGCCTTGTAGTTGGAAAGGATCGTCTTCTCTGATGTCAGCTTCTTGATGATGGCCTCCATGACCAGCTGCTGGTTCTTGTTCCTCTGCATGTCGCCGTCGATGAAAGCGTTGCGCTCTCTTGCGAACTGCAGGGCGGCCACGCCGTTCATGTGGTTCCAGCCCTTGGAGAAGTGGCAGTAAGGCGGTTCTCCGAAAGTGAATTCGAACTCGGACTCAACGTCGATCCCGCCGATGGCGTCCACCAGATGCTCCACCACGTTGTAGTTCACTGTCATGTTGTAGTGGACATCTATGCCGAAGGTCTCCTCGATGGTGGCCGTGAGCTCGTCTATTCCGTAGACTCCCGCGTGGGTCAGCTTGTCGTAGCCCGGATCACCGTTGTTGTAGGTCATGTCGGGCAGGATCACGTAGCTGTCTCTGGGTATGGATGTGAGCAGCACCTCGTGGGATACCGGATTCACCGTTGCGATGATGTTCACGTCGGATCTGTATCCGTCGGCATCCACGCCGCTGATGAATACGTTGAAGGGCTCCTTGTTTACGTTCACCCCTGTGGCTCCCTCTTCCCTGGCGGGCATGGGTACCTTCACGGTGTAAAGGATGCCTGTGGTGGTCTGGATCCCTCCGTCCCCTTTCATTGCTTCGTAGGTGGCCACCGGCAGCAGTATGGAATCATGATTCCAGTCCAGCAGCGCCCCTACCGTATCCTGGACGGTATCGTCGAATTCGAACTCCACGTCCGCCAGCCCCTCCAGGAGAACTCTGGCCTCAGCGTAGACCTGGTCATTGGAGCGGTATGCTCCCACCGTGGTCCCGTCCAGTATCTCCTTTACCTGAGCCTCTATCTCCTCATCCTTGGCCTTTTCGTCGAATTCAGGCATCTGGTCCGCTCTCACCAGCACGTAGAAGTCCTCTGTGGGGATCTCCTCGTGGGTGATGTTGCTGAGGAAGCCGTAGGTGGTCCCCAGATAATAGATGCCGAAGCAAAATACCACCGAGCAGAGAAGTGTGATGATGGTGGCGGATGTTTTGCGCCCCTTGCGTCCTCTGGAGCTCAAAAGAGCCGGGACGTTGAAGATGGTGATGAGCGCAGCCACAGCCACCGCCGGGATCAGGTACTTCATGGGAAGAATATCCAGTTTAAAAATGAAGTAGAAGAAGGCCCCGCCTGTCAGAATGAAGATAAGCGCAATGAGCCTGAAGAAGCCGCTGTGCTTCCTCCTGGCCTTGTTGGCTGCTCTCTCATTCTCCATCCGGGCTTCGATTTCTCTTCGCCTTTCAGCTCGCATTCTTTCCTCCTGTTTATGATCTCAAATCCTGTAAAAACCGCAATAAAAAAGGTCGTTAAGACCTTTACGCAACAATGATTATACTATAATATACGCCTTTAGGCAAGTATTAATTGTCCGTACGAGACCGCAGCATTACAGCATTTGTATTGCATTAACGATTATGATATAATAGATGTGGTTGAATATGACCAACACCGGAAAGGATTAATCATGACTATTGATGAAGCGATAAAAAATGCCAAGCGCATACATTTCATAGGAATCGGCGGCGCAGGAATGTGCCCCCTGGCCGAGATCCTGCACGACAAGGGATACTACCTTACGGGATCTGACAACAACGAGAGCGACACCCTGAAGCGCATCCGCGCCCTGGGTATCCCCGTGGTCCTCGGGCAGAAAGCCGAGAACGTGGACGGAGCCGACATGGTGGTGTTCACCGCAGCGCTGCTTCCGGACAATCCGGAGCTGGTGGCCTCCCGCGAAAAGGGCATCCCCACCTTCGAGCGCAGCAAGCTCTTCGGCTACGTGACCCGCAAGTACAAGGACTGCATCGGCGTCTGCGGCACCCACGGCAAGACCACTACCACCTCGATGCTGACCCAGGTCCTCCTGGAGAACGGCTTCGATCCCTCGGCTGTCATAGGCGGCAAGCTGCCCCTCACCGGCACCAACGGCATCGTGGGCAACAGTGAGACCCTGGTGGTGGAAGCCTGCGAATACAAGGACACCTTCCTGGACCTGAGCCCGGACACTGCCCTGATCCTCAACATCGACAGGGACCACATGGAATATTTCCACACTCTGGAGAACCTCAAAAAATCCTTCCGCGACTTCGCGGAGATGTCCTCCTGCGTGATCTACAACGGCTCCGACCCCAACACGGCGGACGCCATGAAGGGTCTCGAGGGCAAGGAGATCATAACCTTCGGTGACGATCCCTCCTGTGACTACAGCCACGGAGAGGTCACCTGGGAGAACGGCGCATTCCCGGCATTCGACGTAATATATAAAGGAGAGGATCTGGGCCACGTGGAACTGGGCGTTCCCGGCGAGCACAACGTTCTCAACGCTCTGGCCGTCATCGCTGCCGCCTGTCACTCCGGCGCGACCTTTGAGCAGGTCAGGGATTCCATAGGACATTTCCGCGGCGCAGGCAGACGCTTCGAGTTCCTGGGCGAATACAACGGTGCGGTCATCGCCGATGACTATGCACATCATCCCAAGGAGCTTGAGGTCACACTGAACGCCGCCAAGCGCATGGGCTACGAAAGGGTCTGGGCGGTATTCCAGCCCTTCACCTTCAGCCGCACCAAGATGCTGCTCCACGAATTTGCAGACGCTCTGTCTCTGGCCGACAAGGTGGTCATGACTGAGATCATGGGTTCCCGTGAGATCAACACTTATCACGTGTCCACTCAGGATCTGGCCGCCGAGATCCCAGGACGTGTCTGGTTCGACAC
>JAEEOX010000084.1 GCA_016284485.1 Bacillota bacterium
ATCAACTATCTGCCCATCCACCTGTGCGGTTTCACCATATTCTTCACGCTGGCGGACGTTTACCTCAGGAAACAGCAGATCACCCAGCAGATGATGTCGTATGTGCTGGGACCGGGAGCACTCTGCGCCCTGCTGTTTTGCAGCTGGACCGCGCTGCCGGTGGCCATGAACTACATGTCCATCTTCAGCTTCGTCTTCCACTGGGCCATAGTGACCTACGTGATCATGAGACTGGCGGCAGGCGAGTACCGGCCCACATATAAGGGGATATGGATCACAGTCATAGTCCTCATAGTTCTGGCAGTGCCCACATACTTCGTGGATATGGCCACCGACCTGAACTATATGTTCATATACAAGGTGCAGCAGAATTCACCGCTGGTGTTCATCTGGGACATTTTCGGCACCAGATTCGGACAGGCGGGCTACCTTTTCGGATATGCGCTGCTGGCACTTACGGTGTTCCACGCACTGTATCTTTTGTACAGCGTGCTGGGCTTCACGAGAAGAAGATAAAGCATGGATAAAGTCATTACAGTAGAAGATCTGACATTTGAATATACCAGGGGCGAGAACGAAGAACCAGTGAAGGCTCTGGACGGCATTAGCTTCGAGATCGACAAGGGGTCATTCACCGCCATCATCGGCAAGAACGGCTCCGGCAAGTCCACTCTCGCAAAAAACCTGAACGGCCTCCTGATCCCCACCTCCGGCTCCGTATTCGTTGAAGGCTACGATACCAGAGACGATGAGGCCATATGGGAGATAAGGCAGAGAGCCGGAATGGTCTTCCAGAACCCGGACAACCAGCTGGTATCCTCTATCGTGGAGGACGACGTGGCCTTCGGCCCTGAGAACCTCGGGATAGAACCTGCAGAGATCAGACGCAGAGTGGACAAGGCTCTGGAGGATGTGAACATGGGCGAGTACAAGATGAAGGCTCCCCATCTTCTGTCCGGCGGTCAGAAGCAGAGGATCGCCATTGCGGGAGTGGTGGCCATGAGGCCGGAGATAATAATCTTCGACGAGCCCACCGCCATGCTGGACCCCAAGGGCCGCAAGGAGATCATGGCCATAATCAAGGAACTTCATCAGGACGGCAAGACCGTGATCCTGATCACCCACTTCATGGAGGAGACCATAGATGCGGACAGGGTGATCATCCTGAACGAAGGCAAGATCCTTCTGGATGGAGCTCCGGAGGAGGTCTTTAAGAGAGCAGACGAGATCAGGGCGGTGAACCTGGAAGTTCCCATGATGACCGACCTGGCTGACAGACTGATAAAAGAGGGCATCGACGTGCCCAGAGGAATCATCAGAGAAGAGGATATGGTGGAGGCTATATGCCGATTAAAGTCACAAAACTGACACATGTATACGATGAAGGGATGCCCACGGAGCAGGTGGCTCTGGAGGACGTGAGCTTTCAGGTGGAGGACGGCGAGATCCTGGGGATCATCGGTCACACCGGCTCCGGCAAGTCCACCCTGCTGCAGCACCTTGACGGACTGCTGAAGCCCAACTCCGGATCCATCATCATCGGGGACACGGACATCACGAAGCCCGGAGTATCCCTGGTGGAGATAAGGAAAAGGGTCGGCCTTGTTTTCCAGTATCCCGAATACCAGCTGTTCGAGGAGACGGTGGAGAAGGACGTGGCCTACGGTCCGGGCAACCTGGGACTGAGCCAGGAGGAGATAGACGAGCGTGTCCGGGAGGCCATCGCCCTGGTGGGACTGGACTTCGAGAAGATAAAAGACCGTTCCCCCTTTGAACTTTCAGGCGGGCAGAAGAGAGCCGTGGCCATAGCAGGCGTCATCGCCATGAGGCCGCAGGTCCTCATACTGGACGAGCCCACCGCGGGACTGGACCCCAGGACCCATGAGGACATCCTCAACATGATAAGGACCATCCACGACCGCACCGGGAACATGATCATACTGGTGTCCCACAACATGGGAGACATCGCCTCCCTGGCCGACAAGGTCCTGGTAATGGACAGCGGCAGAGCCATCGCCTGCGGCACGCCCCTTGAGATCTTCTCGGCGGCGGATAAGCTGAGAGAGGTGGGACTGGACCTTCCTCCGGTCACCGAGTTCTGTCAGAAACTGGGCATTCCCGGGACGGTCCTCACCACAGACGAAGCGGTGCAAAAAATCAAAGAATTCATCGGTGCCTGATGTGACGGCGCCTTAAGGCAGATACAGCAAATGATAAGAGACATTACCCTGGGCCAGTACTATCCGGCGGAAAGCCCCATACACAGACTGGACCCGAGAGTCAAAATAACAGCCACCCTGCTGTTCATAATCGAGCTTTTCATCGTGGACAACTTCCCGGGATTCGCCATATGCGCGGCGGTGCTGGGAGCGGTGATCCTGGTGTCCAGAGTCCCTCTGAAGTTCATCATGAGGGGCATGAAGCCCATACTTTTCATCCTGTTTTTCACATTCGCCCTGAACATCTTCATGGTGAAGGGTGAGGTGATCTGGGAACTGGGTTTTTTGCACATCACCAAAGAAGGCATAAGGATCGCGGTGTTCATGGCGGTGAGACTGGTGCTTCTGATCATGGGATCATCCATGCTGACCCTGGCGACCAAGCCCCTGAATCTCACGGACGGCATGGAGAGGATGCTTTCGCCCTTCGCGAAGCTGGGCTTCCCTGCCCACGAGATCGCAATGATGATGACCATAGCGCTCCGCTTCATCCCCACGCTTCTGGAGGAGACGGACAAGATCATGAAGGCCCAGCAGGCCAGAGGAGCTGACTTCGAGAGCGGCAACATCATAAGGCGCGCCAAGGCCCTGATACCGGTGCTGGTCCCGCTGTTCGTCAGCGCCTTCAGGATCGCCCAGGATCTGGCCATGGCCATGGAGGCCAGGTGCTACCGGGGAGGTTCGGGCAGGACCAGGCTCCACGAGATGAAACTTAAGACAAGGGATATCGTCGCCTTCATACTGGAAGCGGCGTTCCTGGTACTGATAATACTTGAAGCCCGGTATTTCTAGGGTTCAAAAGGACAGGCTGTAAATTGCGTCAGAGAAACATAAAGGATCTGGACAACAGAATAGAGCAGAATTCCACCTATCTTGTGAGGGAACCGAGAGCGATGAAGGGCAGGTGGCATGAGGTCTTCGGAAACGACAGACCCATCTATCTGGAGATCGGCTCCGGCAAGGGCAGGTACATCATGACCCGGGCGGAGGCCGATCCCGAAGGAAACTTCATAGCCTGCGAGGGCCGGGAGGCCGTGGGTCTCAGGATACTGGAAAAGACCGAGGAGGCCAAGCTCCCCAACGTCAGGGCGGTGCTGTGCTACATGGACGACTGCCGGGAGTTTTTCGGGGCGGGCGAGCTGGACGGTATATACCTGAATTTTAGCGATCCCTGGCCCAAGGGTCGCCACGCCAAGAGGAGGCTCACCTACGGCCGCAACCTGGAGGCCATGATGGACGTGCTGAAACCCGGCGCAGCCATCGAGTTCAAGACAGACAACGACCCTCTCTTCGAATTCTCCGTGGAGGAGATCGCAGCCCAGGGCTACGAGATACTGGAGATGACCAGGGACCTGCACGGGCCGGAGTCTGAGTTCGAGAGCAAAAAATACATCACGGAGTACGAGGCCAAATTCCTAAGCTCCGGCAAAAACATAAACTATGTAAAGTTCAGGAGGAAAGCAGAATGATTTTCGCAAGAGAAAACGGCAGAGTCATACCAAGGGAAGACAAGATCTTCAGCATATCCAACAGGGCCAAGGCCATGATAAAGGAAGTGGGGAAGGACAAGGTCATCAACGGCACCATCGGTGCTCTGGTGGACGATGACGGAAACCTTATCGTGCTGGATTCCGTCAGGAAAGTGTTCGCTTCTCTCCAGCCCGGCGAGTATGCTCCCTATGCTCCCATCAGAGGGATCCCTGAATTCAGGGAGGCGGTGAAGAAGGCCGCCTTCGGCAGCTATGAACCCAAAGGCTTCACCGAAGTATGCGCCACTCCCGGCGGAACGGGAGGCGTGAGGAACACCATGGCGAACTTCTCCTCACCGGGAGAAAAGGTGCTGGTGGCAGACTGGTTCTGGGCCCCCTACAAGACCATAAGCCAGGAACTGGGCAGAGAACTCAGGACCTTCAGGTTCATCAACGAAGAGGGGGCCTTCGACATAGAGAGCTTCAGAGCGAACGTCACTGAGATCCTCGCCGGCCAGGACGGCCTGGTGGTGATCCTGAACACACCCGCTCACAACCCCACCGGATATTCCATAACCGTGGAGGAATGGCAGAAGATAAAGGCAGTATTCGGGGAACTCCCCGCTGATAAGAAGGTGACTCTTCTCATCGATGCGGCATACATAGATTTTGCGGGAGATGAAGAGGAGGTCAGAAACTTCCTTCCCATCCTGGATGAGATGCCTGGCAACGTGCTTCCCATCATGGGATACAGCGCATCCAAGACCTTCACCATGTACGGCATGAGATGCGGAGCCATGATCTGCCTGGCAAAGACAGAAGAGGTGGCCGACGAGTTCAGAAGAGTCACGGAGGTGAGCTCCAGAGCCAGCTGGTCCAACTGCAACCTGGCTCCTCAGACCATCATAGCAAAGATCTTCGCCGATCCCGAGCTCAAGGCCAAGGTGGACGAAGAGAGAGCGGTCTACAGAGACATGCTTCTCAGAAGAGGCAGGGCCTTCGAAGAAGAGGCTGCCAAGATCGGACTGGGCATCGTGCCCTTCGACGCAGGATTTTTTGTATCCATCCCCATGCCCAACGCAGACGCGGTAGCTCAGGAGCTTGAGAAGGAAGGTATCTTCCTGGTGCCTCTGGCCAAGGGACTGAGAGTGTCGGTGGCAGCGGTATCCGAGGAGAAGGCGAGGATACTTCCCGCCAGGATAAAGGCCTGCATGGACAGACTGGGACAGTAAAGAGAGGGTGAAAACATGGCAAAAGCTAATGATATGAAACTGCAGCACGACATACGCAAAAATTTCCTGGGAGTCAGGACTCCCGAGGACCTGAACAATGTGATCAAGGAGGGAGACTTCAGGGAAATGGTGCAGATCTCCGAGGCGTATCAGGACAAGAGGATCGTTGAGATCGCTCAGAGGATCTACGACCAGAAGAACCGCGTGGTACTGATCGAGGGGCCT
>JAEEOX010000085.1 GCA_016284485.1 Bacillota bacterium
TTGATCCTGCAGTCGGTCCACAGGCCGTCCTTCAGGGTGCCTACGTAAGTTTCCTTTACGGACTGGTCCTTCATTATGACGAACCAATATGTGTCGTCCTTTCCCCCTATCACCCAGTCCACTTCATCGCAGAAGGCCTGATAGAATTCGAAGCCGTTTTCCTTGGTCACAAGTTCCATAAAACCATAGTTTTCCATGGCTGCGCCTCCTTTCAAAGTGTCTGCTCTGAGGTCTTCCTCTTCAGCGAGAATGTTGTATCCTCCGACTCACTGACCTCGTCGCTGGAGTGGGAAAAATACTCACCTGTACGTCCGTCGCTGGTACCGTCGGTGAGAAGGATGCCGTACTGCTTATCTCTGTACACGGAGAGTCCCATGCTGGACGTGAGCTGGGGCTCCAGCAGGGCACCGATAAAATGACCGTCTCTGACCACCGCGGATTTTTTGCAGAAATCCTCTATCTCCCTGGTGCTGGTCCACTCGGAGTGGTCGTCGTCGTGCCAGTAAAGTGTCTCTTCGCTCTTGGTCACCGCCTCGATCACCCATTCGCCGGCCTCCTTCAGGATCTGCTCTCTCTGTTCCTTCGTGACGTAGACCTCTCTGAGACCGGTCTTGCCTGCCATGATCTCGGCTTCCTCCTCAGGAACGATCTCGTAGCACTGCCAGGGCTCCCATCCGCGGCTCTCCGCCCAGAAGGGAATGGGTCCGAACATGTCGTTCCAGTCATCGAAGACTTCCAGGAACTGCTGATAACCTTCGTCGGTCAGCCGCGCATCCGGCTTTCCCTGATAGCTAAGTTCATTGCTGTTCAGGGTCTCAGCGAACTCACGCCTGTCGGCCGGATCCTTGGCCCAGTAGGTCAGGGTGAGGCAGGCCAGAAGCCCCCGCAGTTCACCGGACAGGGTCTGCTCTTCGATGGGCGTGTCCGTATTCACTTCGGATCCTGCATCCGGCACCATGGATGTCTTAACGAAGGCCATGTATCTGTCCGGCACCGCCTTCCTGGCCTCCTCCGGCAGATTGTTCAGTATTACCCAGAGATCGTTGTATTCGTTTCCTTTCATGACTCTCCTCTTTCTGGCTTCAGCCCAGTACCGAGCCGTTATATTTCTTCTGTGCCTTATACAATACGGTGAATCCTGATACCAGTCCCAGGACCAGCGGTATCCACCACCAGGGTGAATAGAACAGGTTCAGAACACCCGTGACCAGGATCCCTGCACCGATCAGTATCAGGCCGGTGCCCACCTGTTTGGTGTAGGCGGGGATATCCTTCTTCAGAACGTTTTTGTAGTGATATTCGTGAAGAAGCTTGACCATCTGTTTTTTCCAGAGCAAAAGCCCCAGGATTATGCAGGCCGCGCCCACCAGCGCTTCTACGATGCATCCAAAAATCATTTCTTTCCCTCCTGTAAATAACAGATCAGGTTCAGTGAGTCCGGCGCATCTTCGTCGACGTATCCGGAATCTGTGAATCCATGTTTCTCATAAAGGCGTATGGCCTCTGCGTCGTCTTTCTTCACGCAGACTTCCACATGGTCATAATGTGCTTCTTTTCTGAGCTCGTCCAGGATCAGTCTCAGGGCTTCGGAGCCTCTGCCCCTTCCCTGGAAGCGCTCATCTATCATGAATTGCTGAAGATCGTATCCCAGCGGCTCGTCCGTGAACTCCCGTACCAGCGCCAGGCCGACTATGGTTCCGTCATCTTCAATGGCGTAGACCCGGCCGTTACAGTCCCGGTAAACGTAGCCCCTGGCGATGATACCTATAGCCGGTGCCACGAATCCCTTCTGGTCATCGCGTACCGACAGGCTCGCTGCCTCGAGCCAGTTGTCTTCAGTTATTTCTGTCAGTCTTATCATATCTTCTGTTTATCCGGGGACACTTCGTTGTCGTCCCCGCCCGTCGCCAATGTGATCCTCCGGTGATCGTCAGCCGTGATCAAAAGATGTATTATCCCGTTCTCCCGGCCGACTTCCCTGAAGCCACAGTCCAGATGGACCTTCAAGGCTGCATCCCTCTCGTCCTCGAAGACGTTGTGGACCGCTCCGGCTCCCATGACCTCGAATGCGTGGCGCAGCAACAGATCCAGGGCCTCCTTTGAATAGCCCAGGCCCCTGTATCCCGCTTCGATCAGGATACCCATGTCGTAATCCTCGCCGGAGCCCCGGTGGACGTTGACCTCACCTATGAAGGTATCGTCTTCTCTCAGGCAGACATAGGCGTAGAACCTTTCGGGCTCCTGCCCCACGAAATACTCATACCAGTCCTGCCACTCCCTCTCCGGGAAATCGATGCAGCCGGTATCCTTGTGGTAACCGTCGAAGCCCAGGTCATAGCCCCTGTTGTAGGACATGGTCTCAGGGTCGGACATGAGCTTTTGCCTGTAATCAAGCTCCCTGAATTCGGGAACGTGCAGGTAAAGTCTGCCTCCGGATATGATGTTTCCCGCGGTGCTTTCAGTCATTGGCTTTCTGTTTAAGATAATTCTCGATGGCTTCGATGTCCTTCAGGTCCTTGGGCCGCATGAGCCTGCGTTTCAGGGCCAGGATATCCTCCAGTGTCTGGCACTGAAAGTCCTCGATCACGTCGAAGGCCCTGCCCTCCATGTCCGGCTTCATCTGCACGTCCTCGAAGGGCACGTAGCATCCCGCCTCGTCTCTTGGGCAGTTTTCGATATCAAGGCTGCGGACCAGCTCTTCCGATGCCGAAAGATCGAAGTCTGCAGTCTC
>JAEEOX010000086.1 GCA_016284485.1 Bacillota bacterium
CACGATGGACCAGTATTTGCCCGCCAGATGCATGCCGAGAGTGAGTTCACCGCCCTTGACAAGGTCGCCAAATGTGTACTCCATTTTGTTCCTGTAGGCGTAGATATCGCTGCATCCTTCGATGGGATCCTTCTTTAAAGGATGGACTCCGGCTTTCTCAAGGAGCCTGTCCACGTACTCTTCTTTTTTGCGCAGCTGTTCCTCGTAGGAAATGCCCTGATATTTACATCCCCCGCAGAGTTCACTGTGGGGGCATATCGTCTTTTCAGAATTTACCATATTTGTCATAGAATTCCTTCTTGTATTCGGGGAATCTGTCCTCTGCGATGGCTTCTCTCATGTTTTTCATGGTATTCACCAGGAAATGCAGGTTATGCTCCGTAAGAAGCATGGATGAGAGGATCTCATCAGATCTGAACAGATGCCTGAGGTACGCTCTGGAATAGTTTCTGCACGTGTAGCATGTGCACTCGCTGTCCAGGGGCTCCCAGTCTCTCTCATACTGTTTGTTCTTGATGTTGACTCTTCCGTGGGAAGTCATGGCCAGACCGTGTCTCGCTATCCTGGTGGGAAGCACGCAGTCAAACATGTCAACGCCCCTCTCGACTCCTTCGAAAAGATAGTCGGGAGAACCTACACCCATAAGGTATCTGGGTTTCTCCTTGGGCAGCATATCCGGGCAGTCATCCAGCATATCGATGAAGACCTCCTTGGGTTCTCCCACGGAAAGTCCCCCGATGGAATATCCGGGAAGGTCCTGTTCCGCAATGAAATCGGTGCTCTCCTTTCTCAGATCCTTGAACATTCCGCCCTGCTGTATGCCGAAAAGCGACTGCTTCTCATGGTCGTAGGGCGAATCGATGCAGCGCTTCAGCCACCGGTTGGTCAGGGCCAGGGACTTCTGGACGTAAGCCTTGTCCGCTTCAGGAGGTGCGCACTCGTCGAAAGCCATCATTATGTCTGAGCCCAGAGCATTCTGTATCTCTATGGACTTCTCAGGTGAAAGCATGTGCCTGGAACCGTCAAGGTATGACTGGAAAGTCACGCCTTCCTCTTTGATCTTACGCATCTTGCCCAGACTGAAGACCTGGAATCCGCCGGAGTCCGTGAGGATCGGCCGGTGCCAGTTCATGAACTTGTGAAGCCCGCCTGCATCCTTTATGACGTCATGGCCCGGTCTCAAGTAGAGATGATAGGTGTTGCCGAGAATGATCTCAGCCCCCAGTTCCTCAACAGCTTCAGGCTTCATGGCCTTGACCGTAGCCTGTGTGCCGACAGGCATGAAAACAGGGGTCTGCACGTCTCCGTGAGGGGTGTGCAGCGTGCCCAGTCTGGCCCTTGTCCTCTTATCAGTTTTCAAAAGATCGAAGCTTACAGCATCTTTCATATATCATCAGTCTCTTTCTTACAAAATTTCCCCTGCTTCCGCAGGGGAATTACTGTCGTAATATTACCATTTTAGTACTTTAAAGTCAATGCGGGACGGAAGGCCTGAAGTCCAGCATCAACAATTCCATTGAAAACCGTTTTTTTTGCTTTGCCTATTCCATTGCAAGCAAAAAAAATGCTCCTCAATGGAAGTAAACGCATACAGACTTCCATTGTGAAGCAAAAAATGCGATCTGCACTTCCATTGAGGACCATTTTTTTGATTGCCAATGGAAATCCCTGTCGCGCCCTTTCGGGTTCGATTCCCAACTGTTTCTGTGACAGCAAAAGGACACCCTCATGGGTGTCCTTTTACTGTCATGGAGCTAGTGAAGGGAATCGAACCCCCAACCTGCTCATTACGAATGAGCTGCTCTACCATTGAGCCACACTAGCATGGCCAAAAAGGCAGGTCGTTAGACCTGCCTTTCGAAAACATTTTTTATGCTTCAGCTACGATCTCTTTTCCATCATAGTAGTTGCAGTTGGGGCAAACTCTATGAGGAAGTTTGGGCTGATGGCACTGCGGGCAGATGCACATTCCGGGGGCTGCCATCTTCATGTTGGCTGCCTGGCGGGAATTTCTCTTCGCCTTTGATGTTCTTCTCTTAGGTACTGCCATGTCCTTAACACCTCCTGTTGTGTTATTCTATCTCCTGCGGGCCTGGCCCGTTCAAATCGTCAACTACTAGATATTACTTGAAGAACAAGCTTTTGTCAACAATTATTTTCCCTTACTTTAACTTTTTTATGATCTGGAAAGTATCTCTTGCGATCATGAGCTCCTCGTTGGTGGGAATAAGGAGAGCTTTGACTTTTGCGTCATCAGCTGAGATGATGGTCTCCTTGCCTCTGATCTTGTTCTTCAGCGGATCGATCTTGATTCCGAGATTTCCAAGGTCGTGGCAGATCAGCTCTCTCATTGTGATGTCATTCTCACCTACTCCGGCTGTGAAGACGATGGCGTCGCATCCATTCATCTCAGCGATGTAAGCACCGATATAGAATCTCACCTTGTGAGCGAAGACCTTGAGGGCCAGAGCTGCTCTCTCATTTCCTTCTTCTACTGCAGCCTCGATGTCTCTGAAGTCTGAGGATACTCCGGAGATTCCAAGAACACCGGACTTCTTGTTGAGGATCTCGTTGGCCTTGCCGGGAGCAAGGTTTTCTTTCTCTCTGATGTAGGTCACAAGTGCCGGGTCGATGTCGCCGGAACGTGTTCCCATTACCAGACCTTCAAGGGGTGTGAATCCCATGGAAGTGTCGATGCACTTTCCGTGCTTGATGGCGGATACGGATGCTCCGTTTCCAAGGTGGCATGTTATGAGTTTAAGATCCTCAAGACTTACGTTCAGCATCTCTGCGGCGCGACGGGCAACATACTTGTGGGATGTGCCGTGGAAGCCGTAGCGTCTGATGCCGTACTTTGTATAGTACTCATACGGAAGAGCGTAGATATAGCTCTCGGGAGGCATGGTCTGATGGAAAGCTGTGTCGAATACGGCAACCATCGGTGTGTCCGGCATAAGGGCCTTGCATGCCTCGATACCTGCGATGTTCGGCGGGTTGTGAAGAGGTGCCAGGTCTGAGCACTCTTCGATGACCTTCATGACCTCATCATCGATGAGAACTGAATCAGCGTAGTGCTCTCCTCCATGTACCACACGGTGTCCTACAGCACCGATCTCTGACATGCTTGTAACTACGCCGTGATCCGGATCCTGGATGGCAGCCAGTACCTGTGCGATGGCGTCCTTGTGGTCCTTCATGGGTGTCTCAAGAACGAACTTGTCCTGGCCGATCTTCGTATGATTGATCACAGAACCGTCGATTCCGATCTTCTCTACGAGACCTTTGCAAAGAAGTGTCTCGTTGGTCATATCAAGGATCTGATACTTGAGAGAGGAACTTCCGCAGTTGATTACTAAAATCTTCATGTTTTTCTCCTTTGATGTATCTGGAATGGTATTAAAAAACTAACGTTTCCAAAAGTAAAGTTTATCCTATAAGAGGGATAATTTCAACGGTTTTTTGACATACTCTGAGTTAAGATAGAGGTCTCTTCCCAGGGCGATGTTGTAAATGTCCGAAGCCAGAATGTCACGCTCTATGTCCTTCTGAAGTTCCGGATACTTCACCGCGTCCTTGTTTATGTTGGTTATGAGCGGAAACCTGTGTCCCCTGTCATCCAGCGACCTTAGGTGGGCTGCGCCCCGGTCATTGAAGGCCAGCACGCGTATGTAGATCCCCGCATTCCTGGAATCCTCCTCCGTGATCCCCAGGAGTGTATTGGCCAGCACCCTCTGTATCCTGGTCAGCGTATACCTCTTGGACTTGATGGAGCCCGCAAGTTCATCGTAATCGTGGCAGTAGCGGAAGTTGTCCCTCAGCTTGTTGCCAAGGCCCTCCCCCGCCCCGGAGATCTTCATGAGCTCCTGCTTGGGGGTGGTTGCGATCTTTTGCATCAGAAGCGGGAAAAGCCTGTCCCTGAACATGAGACCGTTCTCCCTTTCCTCCTTCTTCAGGCGCAAAAAACCCGCCTTGGGCATCATGTGTGACACATCCTCGTGTCTTTTGAGGCGCTCCCTGATCTGTTTCGCCGAGGGATATCCCTCTTCAGAGTCCGTATCAGAGTAGCCTGCTCCTTCCCTTTTGATCACCACCGGACGGGCAGTCTTCATGTTCCTAAGGTATTCGCAGGCCAGATTGTCATTGGGTCCCAGAGGCTCGGCCTCGCGAAGCACCGTCTGAAGGGCTCTCGGGTAGGAATAACCCTCTCTCACCAGATCTCTGATCCTTGCATCGTCCTCTTCGGTCATAAGGTCTCTTCTGAAAGCCGCCTCCTGAAGGGCTGCCAGATCCCCGCATTCGGAACCGAAAGATATGCAGTCCGCACCCAGGTCCTCAAGTATGCCTACTCCTGCCCTTGCGAATTCACCGCTGTTGTTCAGGGCAAACAAAAGAGGCATCTCGACCACCAGGTCGAAGCCTTCCATTACCGCTATCTCCGCTCTGGTCCACTTGTCCAGAAGCGCAGGCTCCCCTCTCTGGGTGAAGTTTCCGGAGATCACGGCGATCCTGATGTCAGCTCCGGTCCTTCTCACGGCCTCCTCAAGCTGGTACTTGTGGCCGTTGTGAAAGGGATCGTATTCAGCTGTTATTCCCAGGACCTTAGGCATCGGCGTCCTCCGTGAAGCTGAGAAGCTCCTGTGTCTCCTGCTCTGTGAGCTTCATGACCTTAGCGGCTCTTATGATGGTCTCCCTGTCCAGCACGAAATCCGGCTCCGTGCAGATCGTAATGAAATCATTGGCCCTGATCCCGGTCTGCGAGAAGGAGCATACTCCGTTTCCTATGGCTCTGTCATAATACCTGAAAAAAACCTGTGCAAAAGTCATAGTTCGTCTATCTCCATGTCAAAAAGCTTCCGCGATATGTCGATCATCTTAGGATCCTCAGAGGAATTCAGTATGGTCACCTTTCCTTCGTGACTGCAGTCTCTGAGAAGCCCCTCCTCCGCGAGTCTTCTCTTTATCTGTCTGGCTGTTCCCTCAGATCCGTCTATGAGAGCGATGTCCCTGTCTCCCAGGAACTCCCTCAGTTCTTTCTTGATGAAGGGATAGTGGGTGCATCCCAGTACGATGGTCTCGGTATCGTCCTGAAGCACCGGTCCCAGTTTCTCTCTGAAATATTCCATGAGAGGCGTCTTATCATCTGACCAGTTTTCCACCATCTCCATGAGCCCCTCACAGGGAAGCGGGATGATCCTGGCGTCCTTGTCGTATGTTTTGAGCAGGTCATTGAACTTGTGCTGCCTGATGGTCATGGGGGTGGCCATTACTATTATGGTGCCTCCTTTTGTGGAAAGCGCAGCAGGCTTCACCGCAGGCTCGATGCCGATCACAGGCATGTCGGTATATACCGCCCTGAGATCCTTGATGGCTGCTGCAGTGGCAGTATTGCAGGCAACGCAAAGAGCCTTGATCCCCATGGCCCTCAGCTTCTCAGTGACGGCAAAGGTAAGGTCCCTTATCTCCTCTGTGCTCTTTGTTCCGTAGGGTGCGTTCAGGGAGTCTCCGTAGTAGATGAAATCCTCGTTGGGCATTATCTCCACGGCTTTTTTGAGGACGGATATCCCGCCCACTCCTGAATCTATGACTCCTACCGGTCTAAGGCTGTCGTTCATTGCTCAAGATCCTCTTCGTACTCTTCGTACTGATCCATTTCGGTCAGATCCCTGAGATTGACCACATAGTCATCCAGGGGATAATCGTAGGCTTCGGTGAAATCGTAGCGGTAGGAACCTTCGCCCAGCTTCTCCATCCTTTTGGAGAAGAGCGCGTCCCTGACCGGAACGTCGTACTCGGCTCCTCTGTCATCTGTGAGATACACGTGACTGTCCATGGAGTACCAGCGCCTGAACCGTTCCATCTCATCCACAGCGTCCGGCCCGATGCCTTCGCCGTACCCGGACTTCATAAGTCCCGTAAGGCTCCTCAGCACGTTTGAAAGGAGCTCGTAGGTCTCGGTCTCCCCATCGGGCACCGATTCCATGATCTCCTCAAAATATTCTTCCAGAAGTTTCGAGACCTCTCTCCCGTCAAGGGATGCGAAAAGTTCGCGAAGATCCTCCGGTTCAAATTCATCCTCTGACTCCAGATAGAGAGACACGTTCTCCACGTACTGAAAATCTTCGGGAGTCTCTATATCCAGAAATTCATACAGTTCATGTTTGTCCATTGGAATCCCTCCGTTATTCCAGTTTGCCCAGAGCCTCCGCCATGTCTTCCGGAAGCTTTGCCTCGATGAACATCTCTTTCCCTGTCACGGGATGGGTGAAACTCAGGGAAGTGGCGTGAAGCGCCTGTCTGCCTATTAGATCGGACACCACCTCAGGATTGGTCTCTCCCTTCTCGGGAGTACCGAATTCTTCTCTGTATCTGAAGGGGTCTCCGTGACAGTAGAGATGATCTCCTGCCACCGGATGTCCCATCTGAGACATGTGGACCCTGATCTGATGGGTCCTCCCGGTGAGGAGCCTAAGATCCATCAGTGTATATCCCTCTACGGGCCTCATTTCGGGGTTTTCACGGCCGTAAACCATGAAGTGAGGGTGATCATACCTTTTCAGGACTTTATACTCTGTAACCGAAGGATATCCTCCCTTTTCCGGTTCCAGTATCCAGCGCTCCGGGAAGTTTTCATCGGGAAGTCCGATGGGAAGGTCCACTGTCCCCTCATCCTCCTTCACTATGCCCTCAAGGAGAGCCGTGTAGTGCTTTACCAGCTTTCCGTCCTCCATCTGGCGCACCAGATGATCCTGGACGTATGAATGTTTTGCGACGATCACCAGACCGGAAGTGTTCATGTCCAGCCTGTTGGTGAGTCTGACCTTGAAAAGTTTCTCCTTATCAAGGGAGCCGTCGGTCAGGACGGCATCTTGCAGCATTCTGTATGTAATTCCGTTCAGAAGCGTATGGCTGTAGTTTCCCTTGGTGGGATGGGCTACGATCCCGGGCTGCTTGTTGATCACCATCAGCCATTCATCTTCAAAGACCACGTCGATGGGTATGTCCTCAGGTTCAAACTCCGAGGTCTCCTGAGGAAGAAGGACCTCCACCTGGTCTCCCTCGAAGACCGTCACCCACCCGGGCATGGGGCGCCCGTTCACATGGATGCGTTCCTCCTTCCTGAGCTTCGTCATGAGCCTGGAGGAGATGCTGAAGCGTTCCCTGATCACAGTCTTCAGTTGTTTCCCGCGGTCGCCTGCTTCCGCCGTATATCTGAGACTGGCCATTTAAAGGAACTTGTTCTTCACCTTGTCCCAGAACGGAGTATCCCCGAATCTGACAAGGTTTATCTTGCGGTTGGAGAGCCTGAAAGATATGGAGCTTATGTCCCTGAGCCTCAGCTCTCTTCCGTCGTAAAGCATGGTAAGATCCCTGTTCTTGCTGTCAGCAGGCTTGATGATGACCTGATCCTCCGCAGGGATCAGGAAGCTGGACGTCAGAGATCTGTACGCTGTGGTATTCATGGGCGCCATGGGAGCCACCTGCAAAAGATTCAGCCTGGGGTCCACGATGGATCCGCCGAGAGAATAGTTATATGCGGTGGAACCTGCGGGGGTGGACACGATTATGCCGTCTCCCGAGAACTTCTCTATGAAGGAATCGTTGATGCCGATATCCAGATGAATGGGTCTGGTGCCCTTCCCCTTAAGCACAAACTCATTGAGAGCTCTGTATGCGACCACCTCTCCGTTCTTCCTGGTGATCTCAGCCTTTACGATGTTGTATTTCTGAGAGCACAACTCGTCATTGAGATAGGCGTCTATGAGCCTGTCGGTCTCCTCGGGAGCGATCTCCTGGAAGAACCCCAGATGACCGGTATTGATGCCGGCCACCCTGACTGTGGGGAATTCAAAGTTCTGCATGAGAGAAAGGAAGGTCCCGTCTCCTCCCACGTTTATGATGAGATCCACGTCACCGGTAAGCTCCTCGGATACCGCTATGCCCTTGAGAGCCAGTTTCTCCCTGAGCTCGTCGGCGATGACCCTGGATTTCTTAAGATCATTTCTGTATATGAATACCTTTTTCATCAGAAGTCGTCCTTCTCGTTTCTCGGTGAACCGAAGTCATCCTCTCTGGGTGCGCCGAAATCTTCTTCATGCTTCGGAGCGTAGTTATATCTGTCACGTTCTTCCGGTGCCACATAGGGGGCTGCATCCGGAGCATCGTCCGGTTCCTCTTCGCGGACCTGATAGTCTGCGTTCACCATGTGTATGGGCTCATCCTGTGCGCTTCTGTTCACAACTGCCAGATTGCCCGTGAGCAGTTCATAGAAGACAACCGTCGCGGTAAGCATGTATGTCATGAGGAAGGCCTCAGGGATGAGTGAGATGAGTGAGTTGATCACTGCACCTACGAATCCGCCTCCTGTGAAGGCAAGTCCGCCTGCAGCCAGCCCCGCCAGGAACATCCATCCGAAGAAGGAAAGTTCAAGGCAGAACAGCTTGCCCACGTTGCCCTTCATCCTGGTCTTGGATTCATTGATGCACTGCATCACCGTATATTCAGGATGATCCGCCAGAATGAAGAAAGACTGGCTGTATCTGATCGCTGCGATGATCCCCGGTATGATAAAAAGAAGCGTCCAAAGAACAGTGAAAAGCGTTATGACCAGATTGAGCAGGATAGTCTTCCCGATCATGGCAAAGCCTTCGAACAGCAGCTTATTGTCAGTCTTTTTGGTCCTGAAGAAAGTCAGGAGGAACAGAGCGATGCCATAGTTGAATGCTCCTGCGAGGACCAGTGAATAAAGGGATCCCACAAAGGACGCATTGTACTGGAAGTACTGTCCGCCGAATTCAAAAGTCTGATAATACGGAAAAATATTGTCGAACAGAGCAGCTATAAAACTTGTCAGTAAAAGATAGATGAACACTGCCAGTGCTACATCCTTCCAACGCCCTTTCAGAGCGTCTCTGGCTATTCTTCTTATGAGTGCTGAAGGTTCTGTGACCAGTCTCATTTCGTTCATTTGAATACCTCTCTAATTGATTTTTTCACGGATATATCCATTTGACATTATATTATAAGGGGGTTATAATTGCAAGCGTGCTAGGGGAGCTTATGCTGAGATCGAAACCCTCATTACCTGAACCGGATAATGCCGGCGTAGGGAAGCAAAACATCCCCTCCTGCAATTTTTTGAACGGAGGTTTTTTTAATGACAAGAAACAAAAACGTAAGCTATCTGGTGCTCTGCGCAGTACTGATAGCACTGTCCATCGGACTTAACCAGATCAAGCTTCTGCACCTGCCCTACGGCGGCTCCATCACCCTTCTGAGCATGCTTGCGGCCACCATGGCAGGCTACTTCTGCGGACCCAAATGGGGACTGGCGTCCGGCCTTGCCCTGGGTCTCCTGAATCTGATCTTCGGAGGCTACGTGATCCATCCCGCCCAGCTGATCCTGGACTACATCCTGGCATTCACCGCCCTCGGAGTTTCCGGATTCTTCTGGAAGTCGAAGAACGGCCTCTATGTCGGCTACGCCGTTGCCGTCATCCTGAGGTTCATCTGCAGCTTCCTTTCAGGATTCATCTTCTTCGGGGAGTATGCTCCTGAAGGAATGGAACCCTGGCTCTACTCCCTTGGTTACAACGGAATGACGATCCTGGCTGAAGGTGTCATTACCCTGGTCATCCTGGCCATACCCGTGGTGCACAACAACATTTTCAGGCTGAAGGACAGATTCAATCCCTGATCAAAAAATGAACTACCCCGCGTCAGCGGGGTTTTTTATTACTCTCTTTCCACGAATTCGAATATCCGTTTGTTGAAGTCCGGCGCCTCCTCGAAGGCCGCGTGGCCCAGCCCCGGATATGTGTGCAGTTCACTGCCCGCTATCATGTCGTGGAGATCGTAGGAACCCTGGATCCCCAGGACCCTATCATCCTCGCCGCCGATTATCAGCGTGGGACAGGTTATCTTATCCAGGTCAGCCCTGGCGTCGAAGCCAAGGATGGCGTTGCCGTTTATGAAGAATCTGCTGTAGTTTGCAGGCTTACCCACCAGTCCCAGGACCGGGTAGAATTTTTTGTATTTCTTCAGGCGGGCCGGGGAGTAGCTGTTCTCAGCTGTGGCTATCATCAGTCCCTGATGGTCCCCCTTCTTTGCAAATTCCAGATAATTACCTACACTCTCACGGATCACGTCGTTCACGCAGGGAACGGTGACCGCCAGGATCAGCTTATGGATCAGTTCCGGATGATCAATGGCCAGATACTGCGCGATCATTCCGCCTTCGGAGACTCCCACGATGCTGGCCTTAGTGATCCCGAGGATCTCCATGGCCTTCGCCTGGTCATGGGCCATCTCGCGGATAGGATAGTCCTCAGGCATGTCGTCCTTGCGGCTGAACATATATACAGTGTACTTGTCATAAAAGATCTCATAGGGCTTGGCCAGCATGAATGCCCTGCCCCGCACCGTAACAAGACCGTCTGTCAGGCCGGGGATCAGGATCAGCGCCTTGTCACCGTAGCCGAAAGACACATAGCTCATCTTCGTGTCGCCCAGGTCCACTTCTCCGTTTTTTGCGTTCCAAAACATTTAAGGATACCTCCGTGATATGGGAATCTTCAGGATGATTATACTCTCCCCCATCCACAGGGTCAATCGCACGCAAAAACCCCCGGTCAGGTGTTGCTGCCTGACTGGGGGTAAACTCAGCAGTTTATTAGAATACCAGCAGTCCTCCGACTGATACGAACAGAGGTGCGAACACTACTGCAACGATAGTCATCAGCTTGATGAGGATGTTGATGGAAGGTCCGGAAGTATCCTTGAAGGGGTCGCCTACTGTGTCGCCGATAACGCCGGCAGCGTGAGTTTCGGAACCCTTTCCTCCGAAGTGGCCTTCTTCGATGTACTTCTTGGCATTGTCCCATGCGCCGCCTGCGTTGGACATCATGATGGCCAGCAGTACGCCTGCAGCGATGGCTCCGGCCAGCATTCCGCCGAGAGCTTCGGCTCCGAGAAGGAGACCTACCGCAAGAGGAGCAACGATGGCAAGAACTGCGGGAAGGATCATTTCCTTAAGAGCAGCAGCTGTGGAAATGTCAACGCACTTCTTGTAGTTGGGCTTGGATGTTCCGGCCATGATACCGGCATCCTCTCTGAACTGGCTCCTTACTTCCTCGATCATCTGGTTTGCAGCCTTACCTACTGAACTCATGGTCATGGCTGAGAACAGGAACGGAAGCATGGCTCCGATGAAGAGTCCGATAACAGCGATGGGATCCAGAAGGTCGATTCCGGAGATCTGGGAAACTTCTGCGAAAGATACCAGAAGAGCCAGAGCTGTAAGTGCAGCGGATCCGATGGCGAATCCCTTGCCGATGGCGGCTGTGGTGTTTCCGACGGCGTCCAGCTTGTCTGTGATGTTTCTTACTTCCTCGGGAAGCTCAGACATCTCAGCGATTCCGCCTGCGTTGTCGGATACCGGTCCGTAGGCGTCAACAGCAACAGTCATACCTGTGGTGGAAAGCATTCCGACAGCTGAAAGTGCGATTCCGTAAACTCCTGCGAACTTGTATGCTACGAAAACAGCAACGGAGATCAGGAGAATGGGCCACAGTGTGGAAAGCATTCCTACGCTCAGTCCGGAGATGATAGTTGTAGCCGGACCTGTCTGTGACTGTTCAGCGATCTTCTTTACGTGCTTGTAGTCGCCTGAAGTATATATCTCAGTTATCTTTCCGATCAGGATGCCGCAGATGAGGCCTGCGCAGATGGCAAAGGCATAGGTGTAATCTCCCAGCATGTACTTGGAAAGGAAGATAACAGCCACTACCACGATGGCGCCGCTTACGTATGTGCCTGCGTTAAGAGCTGCAGCCGGGTTGCCGCCGTCCCTGCCCCTTACCAGCATGATGCCGATAACGGAAGCCAGGATGCCGATGGCTGAGATCAGAAGCGGGAACAGAGCAGCTGTCTCTACGTTGAACGTAGCTGTGGCTGCGGATGTTTTGACCGCAACAGCAGCAAGCGTTACTGCAGAGATGATGGATCCTACATAGGATTCGAACAGGTCGGAACCCATTCCTGCAACGTCGCCTACGTTGTCGCCTACGTTGTCTGCGATTACCGCCGGGTTTCTCGGGTCATCCTCGGGAATGCCTGCTTCGACCTTACCTACCAGGTCAGCGCCGACGTCAGCAGCCTTGGTGTAGATACCGCCGCCTACACGTCCGAACAGAGCCATCGAAGAAGCTCCGAGGCCAAAACCTGTTACGCACTGTGTAACGGTGGCCAGGTCCAGGGCAACGATGATGAGGCCAAGTCCGAAAAGTCCGAGGCCGGACACGCAGAGACCCATGACAGCGCCTGATCTGAAGGCGATCTTGAGGGCCTTGGGCATGCCGCTTTCTCTTGCAGCGTTTGCAGTCCTCACGTTACCGAGGGTGGCAACGTTCATACCGAAGAATCCAGCCAGAACGGAAAGAAGAGCTCCGCATACATAGAGAGCAGCCGTAACCCAGCTGATGCATAAGCCTATGATGATGAAGAGAGCCACGATGACTACGATCATCGTTCTG
>JAEEOX010000087.1 GCA_016284485.1 Bacillota bacterium
CTCAGGGCAGATCTTGTCAGTGAGTTCTTCTTTAGCGAACTTGGGGATTGAGATCCTAACGCCCCGGGTGTCATCCTCCGCCTTCTTCAGTTCGTCTGAAAGGGTCTCCCGGTAGTCATATACGACATTCTCCCACTTCATGTCTCCCGAAGCGATCCTGTCCAGACTGTCCTCCATCTCCGCGGTGAACTTGACGTTCACGATGTTTGAGAAATACTCTCCCAGAAGATCCGTGACCGTCTCTCCCAGCCGTGTAGGTATCAGTTTCTTGTCGACCTTCTCCACATACCTTCTGTCTTCCAGTGTGGATATCGTAGGCGCATATGTGGAAGGTCTTCCGATCCCGTTCTCCTCGAGCGCCTTGATGAGGGTAGCCTCGGTATATTCTGATGGAGGCTGGGTGAACTTCTGCTCGGTCTCTATCGAACGGAGCTTGAGCTTGGTGCTCTCGTCAAGAGGAGGGAGCGCCGTCTCTTTCTCCTTCTTTTCGTCCGTCCCCTCTTCGTACAGGACGGTGTATCCGTTGAACAGGACGGTGTATCCGCTTGCCTTGTACTGGTGGTTCGCCGCATCTATGTCTACGTTTACGGTCTCCTGGATGCAGTCTGCCATCTGAGAGGCCATGAATCTCTCCCAGACCAGCTTGTACAGTCTCGCCGCATCCTGCGGAAGGCTCTTTCTGGCTATGTCCGGAGTGATCTTCACATTGGTGGGTCTTATGGCTTCGTGGGCGTCCTGGCTGTTTGTCCTGGACTTGTAATTTCTCCTGTACGGAGGCACGTACCGGTCTCCGTAGGATTCCTTGATGAAGGATCTTGCAGCATAGTATGCTTCGTCCGAGATCCTCAGCGAGTCGGTCCTCATATATGTGATGAGACCAACGGTGCCGTAGCCTTCCACGTTCATTCCTTCGTAGAGGTTCTGGGCAGTGCTCATCGTCCTTCTGGCGTTGAAGCCCAGCTTTCTGCTGGCCTCCTGCTGGAGCGTCGATGTGCTGAAGGGAGGCGCAGGGACTCTCTTCTTCTCTCCCTTGGTGACCTTCTTTATGACAAACTCGGCTGCTTCGCTCTCTTCCTTTATCCTCCGGGCAGTTTCTCCGTCAGGAACGGTGACCTTCTTGCCGTTAGAGCCGTAGTAACCGGCCTTGAACTTTCTGTTACTTCCCCGTGGAGAAAGATTGGCGGTGATATTCCAGTACTCCTGAGGGTCGAACCGCAGTATCTCCCTGTGCCTGTCTTCTATGAGCTTGTGTGCTACAGACTGGACTCTTCCGGCTGAAAGGTGTCTTCCTCCCATCTTCCAGAGGAACGGTGAGAGCCTGTAGCCGAGGATCCTGTCCAGTACCCTTCTGCCCTGCTGCGCATCCACCAGGTCGGTGTCTATCTTTCGGACATTGGCCATTCCGGTATCGATGCCCTTCTTGGTGATCTCACCGAACGTGACCCTGTTTTCATCGTCCATGTCCAGCTTCAGCAGCTTTGCGAGATGCCATGATATGGCCTCTCCCTCGCGGTCAGGGTCGGTAGCAAGATAGATCTTCTCGCTCCTTGCGGCCCGGTCCTTGAGCTTCTTTATGGCATCAGCCTGCCCCGGGATGTTTATGTATCTGACTTTTATGTCATCCTTGGTTCTGATCTCGACTCCCATCTGCTTTTCGGGCAGATCCCTGACATGTCCCTTGGATGCTATGACCTCATAGCCGGGGCCGAGATATTTGCCTATCGTCTTCGCCTTTGCAGGCGATTCAACTATTACGAGATTTGACATTTTCACTCCATGATCTGTTTATTGCGGGCAGACCTGCCGTCAGCTCCTCAGTTCCCACATGACTATCCGCCGGCTAACGCCTGCGTTAAGGGAATCGATGTCTCCCTTCATGGGGATCTTGAGCCTTACGCGGCACATGTCGATGAGTTCATCGCTGAGTCCGTTGCCCTCATTGCCTATATATATGGCGACCTTTCCGTCCGGTCTCCACTTCCCGAGCTCCTCGGAGTCCCTGAGACAGGTGGCCACCGTGGAGTAGCCCTCCTCCTCCAGCTTTCCGGTCATCCGGTATATGTCGGATATCCTGTGCGTGGCGAGCCTAACGCTTGCTGTCATCGAAGTCCTGATGACCTTAGGCGAGTACACGTCGGCGCAGCCCTCGCTGAGCAGAACCTGAGTGTATCCCAGGGCCATCGCGGTCCTCATGACCGCTCCCACGTTGTTGGGATCCTGAACGTCCACCAGCACCAGTATCCTGTCGCAGGTCATGTCAGGGCTCCGGTCTCTTTCCGGCATTTCAAAGACCGCCCATACACCGTCGTCAGTCTTCGAATCGCTGAGTTTGTCCGCTACGGGTCCCGCGATCTCGAAAAGCCTTCCTTCCAGTGCCCGGGCGTCAAGCTTATCAAGACCGTCGTGCGTTGCAAAGACCTCGCTGGCCGTAAAGCCCCGGGCCATCAGATCGCTGACGGCCTTTGAAGAAGAGACGAAGAACCTGTTCTCCCGTCTCCTGGCTCCTGCATCCCTTGAGAGCTTGATCGCATGCTTGATCTTCTGATTGTCCTTGGACCGAATGTATTGTGCCATGTACCTTTCCCTTCGGTGGATCTTTTGGAAAAATTCCCATATATATAGGTATCAGTTACAAATTATCCTGCGGTCCGCCCGAGGGCAAACCGCCTGATCATACGCAAATTATCCCTTCCGGGCTTGTCTGCCTTAAAGGGATATATGCAAATCACGCCTTAACACCAAAGTGCCAAGGCGTAGAATCTGAATATATTACAGTGCATTCTTTGCTGCGTCGCAAAGAGATGTGAAAGCTGCTGCATCGCTGATAGCGAGCTCTGAGAGCATCTTTCTGTTCAGTGTGATGCCGGCCTTCTTAAGACCGTTCATCAGTGTTGAGTAGTTCATACCGTTGATCTTGGCTGCTGCAGAGATACGTGTGATCCAGAGCCTGCGGAAGTCTCTATTCTTCTGCTTTCTGCCGATGTAGGCATAGTTGCCGC
>JAEEOX010000088.1 GCA_016284485.1 Bacillota bacterium
GGTCTGTGGGATATCGTCCACGTCAGGCACGTTCTCCTTGGGAAGAAGTATGGTCCTGATGCCGGCTCTGTATGCCGCAAGGACCTTTTCCTTGATGCCTCCCACGGGAAGCACCTTGCCCCTCAGGGTTATCTCGCCTGTCATGGCCACGTCCTTCCTTACGGGCGTTCCGGTAAGAGCGGACATTACCGAAGTGAACATGGTCACTCCGGCGGAGGGTCCGTCCTTGGGAACTGCCCCCTCGGGCACGTGGACATGGATGTCCATGGTCTTGTAGAAATCCTTTTCTATGTCATACTCTCCCGCAATTGACCTTATGTAGGTGATCGCGGCCTGAGCGGACTCCTGCATCACGTCTCCCAGCTGACCGGTGAGCTGTATCTTGCCTGTCCCGGGCACCACCTGAGTCTCTATGGTCAGAGTGTCTCCTCCCACCTGAGTCCAGGCCAGACCTGTGACAGAACCCACCTCAGCCTGGCCTTCTGCCACGTCGAAGTGGAATCTCTTCTTGCCCAGATATGAGCTGAGATTTCCTGAGGTCACCCTGAAGGACTTGCCCTGTTTCTGGACGATCTTCCTGGCCACCTTCCTGCAGAGGTTTCCGATCTCTCTCTCCAGGTTCCTGACTCCGGACTCTCTGGTATAGTAGTTGATCAGATCTCTCAGGGCGTTCTCGGACAGGCTGAAGTTGGCAGGCTTCAGGCCGTTGGCCTTGAGCTGCTTCTTGATGAGATAGTTCTCCGCTATCTTCACCTTCTCGTCCTCGGTGTATCCTGAAAGCTCGATGACCTCCATACGGTCCAGAAGCGGTCTGGGTATGGTGTCCGTGGTATTGGCGGTGGTTATGAACATTACCTTCGACAGGTCGAAGGGGATGTCCAGGAAGTGGTCTGTGAAATCCTTGTTCTGTTCAGGATCCAGCACTTCCAGAAGGGCATCCGCCGGATCTCCCTTGAAGGCCGCGCCGATCTTGTCCACCTCATCGAAAAGGAAAACGGGATTGTTCACTCCGCAGTCCTTGATGTTGGTGATGATCCTGCCGGGTATGGCGCCGATGTACGTCCTTCTGTGTCCTCTGATCTCTGCTTCGTCTCTCACTCCGCCCAGGGACATCCTGGTGAATTCCCTTCCCGTTGCACGGGCGATGGATCTGGCGATGGATGTCTTACCTACTCCCGGAGGGCCTACGAGACAGATGATCGGGCCCTTGAGAGCCTTGTTCAGATGGACTACTGCCAGATATTCAAGGATCCTCTCCTTGACCTTCTCCAGGCCGTAGTGATCCTCGTTAAGGATGTTCTCAGCCTTCTTGAGATCGGAGTTGGTCTTGGACGACTTGCTCCAGGGAAGTCCGATGATGGTCTCGATATAGTTCCTGATGACCGATGCGTCAGCAGAGTTCTGACCCATCTTGGTGAACTTGGATATCTCCAGCTTCACCTTCTCCTTGTACTTGTCCTCAAGGTCTATCTTTTCCAGAGCCTCCATCCATCTGGACGCCTCTGCCTGCGCTTCTTCGCCGAAGCCCAGTTCGTCCTGGATGGCCTTCATCTGCTCGTGAAGGAAATACTCTTTCTGATTCTTCTTGATGCTGTCCTGGACCTTCTCGTTCAGGTCGATCTCAAGTCTCAAGATCTCGTTCTCCTGAGCAAGTATCCTGTTGAGGACTCCCAGTCTCTCCTTGGGGTCCAGTGTCTCAAGGACCTGCTGCTTGTCGGATATCTTGACATTGAGGTTCAGAGCTATGGTGTCGCAGAAATTCCCCGGATCCTTGATGTTGTCCACCATGTCCGGTATCTCCTGCTTGATCTCCGCCAGATCTGCATACTCGTCGAAGGAGTACTGTGCCAGTCTCTTAAGAGCCTGGACCTCCACCTCCAGGGGATCGCATTCCGGGATCTCCTGTTCCTCCACTTCAACCATGAAGTAAGGATCGGCAGAGATGACATTTGAAATTTTTGCACGGTAAAGCCCGTCCACAAGAACTCTCACTCCGTCGCCCTGGATCTTGAGCATCTGCTTTACCCTTACGACGGTTCCGATCTCGTAGAAATCCTTTACCTGCGGTATGAGAATGTTTTCGTCCTTCTGAGCCGACAGGAAAAGAAGCTTGTCGCCGGTCATGGCCGCTTCCAGCGCTTTGACCGACTTCTCTCTTCCTATGTCGAAGTGAAGGATCGTCCCCGGGAAGGCTATGAGCCCTCTCAGGGGAATACATGGGATCATAATGGTTTCTGACATTTCTATCTTCCTGTAATAACTGATTACGCAAAAATTACGCGCTCAGGGTATCGCCGTTCTTGAGAATGATCTCCGGCTCTCCCCCTTCCACCGTTTCATCGGTGATGATGACCTTCCTGATATCCTTGTTTGAGGGTATCTCGTACATGATGTCGGTCATCAGTTTCTCTGTAATGGATCTCAGTCCTCTGGCGCCTGTCTTCCTTTCGGCAGCCTTCTCGGCTATCCTCTCCAGGGCCTTGTCGGTTATCTCCAGTTCCACGCCGTCCATCCTGAAAAGAGTCTCGTACTGTTTGACCAGGGCGTTCTTGGGCTCCGTAAGGATCTTGATCAGTGCTTCCTTGGAAAGAGGATCAAGGGATACGACTACAGGAAGTCTTCCGATCAGTTCGGGTATAAGTCCGAACTTCAGGAGGTCTTCGGGCTGCACTTCCTGCAGCACCTTGCTGTCTTCCTCATTCCTGGTCACAGCTGAGTTGAAGCCCATGACCTTGGTGTTCATTCTTCTCTGGATGATCTTGTCCAGTCCGTCGAAAGCTCCTCCGCAGATGAAGAGTATGTTGGTGGTGTCCACCGGAATAAACTCCTGCTGGGGATGCTTCCTTCCTCCCTGGGGAGGAACGTTGGCCACGGTACCCTCAAGGATCTTGAGGAGCGCCTGCTGCACGCCTTCGCCGGATACGTCTCTGGTGATGGATACGTTCTCGGATTTGCGGGCGATCTTATCGATCTCATCCACGTAGATGATGCCCTTCTGAGCCTTCTCCACGTCCCAGTCTGCGGCCTGGATGAGCCTGAGGAGGATGTTCTCCACGTCCTCGCCCACGTAGCCGGCTTCAGTAAGGGATGTGGCGTCAGCTATGGCAAAAGGTACATCAAGGACCTTGGCCAGAGTCTGGGCCAGAAGTGTTTTGCCCGAACCGGTGGGTCCGATAAGGACGATGTTGGACTTCTGGAGCTCCACGTCTCCTTCCATATCCAGGTTCCTGATCCTCTTGTAATGGTTGTACACAGCCACTGCCAGTGCCTTCTTGGCCTCGTCCTGCTCGATGACGTACTGTGAAAGCGCTGCGGTCATCTCTTCGGGCGTGGGGATCCTGTGGAAGGTCTCGGGAGCCTTCGCAGGCTTCTGAGCCGCGCTCTCTTCTTCAAGGATGTCCATGCAGGTCTTGATGCAGTCATCACAAATATTAACGTTAGGTCCCATGACGAGTTTTCTGACCTCGCTCCTGGGCCTTCCGCAAAAACTGCAGTGCAGTTCTCTTGTATTCTGATTTCTTGGACTCATGCTTCTCCTTCTGAACTATCTTGAAGTGATGACCTCGTCGATGAGCCCGTACTTCACGGCCTCCTCGGCTGTCATGAAATTATCCCTGTCCGTATCCTTCTCCACTTCTTCAATGGGACGGCCGGTGTTCTCGGATATCATTCTGTTAAGTTTCTCCCTGATCTTGAGGATGTGATCCGCCTGGATCCTGATGTCCTCAGCCTGTCCCTGAGTTCCTCCGAGGGGCTGATGGATCATGATCTCAGCGTTGGGAAGTGCCATCCTCTTGCCCTTGGCACCGCCTGCCAGAAGAAATGCTCCCATGCTGGCAGCCATACCTATGCAGATGGTGCTGACATCGCACTTGATGTAATGCATGGTATCGTAGATGGCCATGCCGGATGTGATCTCTCCTCCGGGGCTGTTGATGTACATATGAATGTCCTTGTTGGGATCCTCAGCCTCCAGGAAAAGAAGCTGTGCCACCACTATACTTGCTGATGTGGAGTTGACCTCCTCCCCAAGGAAAACGATTCTCTCTTTTAACAGCCTTGAGTAAATATCATAGGACCTCTCACCGCGGCTGGTCTGTTCAATGACGTAAGGTATTAAACTCATAAAAATACTCCTTCTTCTGTAATGTTTTGTACCACATTTCCACCACAATATACACAAAACCACATTACATTATAATGCTAAAGCAGGATTTTTTAAAGCTTTTTTCATTTTCCTGCCTTTGATCCCGCCTTGGTCTTGGGTTTTACTGTGAAGGTCTTGGGCAGATAGACGGCTTCCGAGATGAGACTTCCCACATCACTGTCCTTGTCTTCAAGGGTCTTCCAGGCGCCAACGCCCTGGGTATGTGCGATCTCTTCCTCGTAGCTGCCCACCTCTCTCATGTGTTCATTGGCGCTGAAGGTCTTTGTCTCCTCATCATAATCCAGGGTTGTAAACTGGTCCGCCAGAGCCTTCGGATCCTCAATCTTCTCCAGCCATACCAGCTCCACAGGCCTTGCGTACACATCCACGTCGGTGACATCTGAGATGCTCATCTTAGTCCTGGTGCCGTTGTTTGAATCCTTGATGTGAAGGGTATCTCCATCTATTCCTATAATGGTGACATAGTGCATGCCCATCAGCATTGCAATGGCACTGTCCTTACTGAGTGCCCCGGCAATAGTCTCCTTGAGCTTTTCCCTGAGGTTGTGGGATGCATTAGTATCCTTCCTTATCTTCTGCTCATCGTCCTTTACTCCACGGACATAGGAATCCGCCGCAACAAAATTGAATACGGACTTGCGAACCGCAGAATTCTCATACCCGGGTATCTTTCTCAGCTCTCTGATGTAAAAGTCTGCTGTAACGTAGGGGTCGCCCATAGGCGAATGCTTCCTGTCCTGGTCATAGTTCTGAGTAGTGAAGGCCTCTATATCATGCATCCTCTTCAGATAGCTCTCATGATCCAGGTTGGATTGCTCCTGGTCTATAAAGGCCATGGGAACTTCCCTGAAGTCTTTCTGTGTCTGTTTAAGAGCCTTGTAGTCCTTGGCCTTTCTGATAAAGTGATTAAAAATGCCCACTCCTGCGCAGGACCAGCAGTCATTGGATTCCGGAGCCTGCATCTCATATTCCTTCTTGAGGTTGGTGCTGGGCATAACCTTGTATTTCTTGGTACCTCTGGATTTATGCTGCTTAACCTGGGCATTCAGAGTCTTGTCTGTCTTCCTCAGGGTTGCTATGGCATCTGAATAATAGTCATAGATCTCCAGAGCCTTGCCTGAAAGGTCTGACCTGAGATAACCGGCCTCAAGGAATTTGTTGCGAAGAGCAGCCACCTGCTCAAGGTCCATTCCGGATACGTTCTTTTTCTCTAAAAGCTCCGGATCGATATACTGATTAATGTCATTGTCTTTAAAGAAATCAGTGACGAAGGAATTATAGAAGTCATAAAGAGGTTGGGTAAGATCGTCCAGTTTTTCATAGGAAATCTCGTTGAGAAGCTTCTTTCTGAGTTCTATTGCCTCCCTGAAATCCTCAGGCTTCCTTGCTGTTAAAACGTGTTCCTTGCCATCGATATCAGTATAGAACCAGGTCTCAGTTCCATTGCCCTCATCAAGTATCTTGAGTGACGAACCAAACTCAGACCGTCTGACTTCGAGTCCGGCTATTTTCTTTTCACGTTCCTCTTTGTCCTTCTTTTCCTTATCTTCCTTCTCTTTCTTTGCTTTTTCCTCTTCTTCCTTCTTTTTCTTTTCCTCTTCTTCCTTCTGTTTCTTCTCTTCCTCTTCTTTCTTCTTGCGCTCTTCCTCTTCCTTCTGTTTCTTCTCTTCCTCTTCCTTCTTCTTTA
>JAEEOX010000089.1 GCA_016284485.1 Bacillota bacterium
TGGGAACATAGATCCCGGTCTCCTCGAAGTACTTGTCTCTCTCGCGGGCAACATCCATTACCGCAGAGGCCTGGCCTCTGCCTATGCCCTTTTGCTCACGGGTGATACAGATGGATCCTCCGCCGATACCGATCTTCACGAAGTCAGCTCCCGCGTCGGCCAGATATCTGAAGCCCTCGCCGTCCACAACGTTGCCTGCTCCGATCTTGACGGAATCGCCGTAGCGGTCTCTCACCCACTTGATGGTGTCGCCCTGCCACTGTGAATATCCTTCTGAGGAATCCAGGCAGAGCACATCTGCTCCGGCCTCCACCAGGGCGGGGATCCTCTCCTCGAAGTCCCTGGTGTTCACACCGGCTCCCACGATGAATCTCTTCTGGTCATCCAGAAGTTCGTCGGGATTGGACTTGTGAGAATCGTAGTCTTTGCGGAATACGAAGCTCTTGAGCCTCTGATCCTTGTCAACTATGGGAAGAGCATTGAGCTTGTGATCCCAGATTATGTCATTGGCCTCGCTCAGTGAGATGCCGTCCTCTCCGGTTATGAGTTTCTCGAATGGTGTCATGAACTCGTAGATCTTGGTGTTCACGTCCATGCGGGAGACTCTGTAGTCCCTGGATGTGACCAGTCCCACCATGCGTCCCTGGGCGGTTCCGTCCTCGGTAATTGCGATGGTGGAGTGACCGTACTTCTCCTTGAGCTCCAGCACATCCTTCAGGGTCTGGTCCGGCTTCAGGTTGGAGTCGGAGGTAACGAAACCTGCCTTGGTCTCCTTGACCGCCCTGACCATCCTTGCCTGGTTCTCCACGGACTGTGATCCGAAGATGAAGGAGATGCCGCCCTCCTTGGAGAGTGCCACGGCCATCTTGTCATCGGATACGGCCTGCATGATGGCCGACACCAGCGGGATGTTCATGGTAAGAGACGGTTCCTCGCCTTTTTTGAACTTCACCACGGGTGTTTTGAGGGAGACGTTCTCTACCCTGCAGTTGGTGTCAGAGTATCCCGGCACCAGAAGATATTCGTTAAAAGTTCTTGACGGTTCATCGAAATAAAAAGCCATTTCTCCTCCTATGCTTCTTCCTTTATAAGACCTTCCTTGAAAGCTCTGATGAGTTCCATCAGATCGTTTACCTGTTCCACCAGTCCCCTGCCGGAATCCGTGTCCATGATCACCTTCCTCTCAGGAAGTGTATAGACGATCTTCATGGTGGGTGAGGTGAACTCCTGCGTGCCGTCCGGATTGATGGGCTTGTAGGGCTTGTGCTCCGCAAGCATCATTCCTCTGGAATTGTATATCAAGGTATATCCGGCGATACCGGTATCCTTCTGATAAGCCTTTGAGATGCCGCCGTCGATGACGTAGATCAGGCCGCCTCCCTTGATGGGAGATTCGCCGTTCTTGATCTTGACGGGCACGTGTCCGTTGAGGATTCTGGCAGTGCTGGGATCCAGGTTGAATTCTCTCAGGATCTTCTCCGCCAGCCATCTCTCGTTGTTGAGCTTGTAGTAGGGCCTTGCAGGCTCCTTGTGAGTGGCCTTGTCCGCTATGAACAGTCTCTCGAAGGTGGTCATCTTTTCCTTGCCGAAAAGCGGTGAGTCGGGACCCAGCCACAGATACCACATCAGGTCTCCCGAAAGTCCGTTTTCCTCGGACCTGTCAGGTGAGAAATATGCCTTTCTCATCTGGTCGTCCAGATAGTCCAGAAGCCGCTTGCCGCTGAATTTCTTGCCCCTGAGCTCAACCTCCGCGAACTCTCCGTCCTCTGTGATGGGGATGCATCCATGGAACAAAAGATTGCCGTTGGCCACCGAGTACATCGCACCGTGGCTGTACAGGAACCTGATATGCTTCTGCAGCTTCTCGGAGTTCACGATGGATGCCTCCAGGGCGTTCATGACCTCTTCCTCTTCAGGGCTCAGTGCGTATGGATCCGCCGGATCTAGGGTGGGCAGGTTGGTGTCGATCAGAGGCCATTCCTTGCCCTCCACCACGACGGTGCCCTTCTTAAGATCGATCTTGTCCAGAAGAAGTCTCTTTTCCAGCTTATATTCCGGATGGGACTTGATCCTCTGGCCCTCGATCTTGAACTGCATGATCGCGATGGCCTTGTGCATCTTGGCCGCCAGAGCGTCGTCTATTTCGTCGTAGATGTTCCTGTCAAGGACGTGGGGCCAGAATTTTTTGCACTCGTCGCCGGCGTAGACCTTTTCCGCAAAAGATGCCAGTGGTCTCAGGTTGATGCCGTAGCCTATCTCCAGCATGTCGAAATTGTTGTAGCTGATGTTCATGCGGAGCAAGTTTGCTATGCAGGCCCAGTTGCCTGTGGCTGCTCCCATCCATACCACATCGTGGTTGCCCCACTGGAAGTCCACATCGTGGAAGTCCATGAGGAAATCCATGATCCTGTCGGGATGGGGTCCTCTGTCGAAGATGTCTCCGATGATATGGAGCTGGTCTATGGCGATCCTCCAGATGCTCTCGGCAAGCTCTGTTATGAAGTCCTCGGCCAGTCCCATCTCGATCACGGAATTGATGATCTCAGAATAGTAATGCTGGCGGTTCTCCACGTCGTCGGCATGCAGAAGCTCGTCTATGGCGTAACCCCAGTATTTGGGCAGCCTGCGCCTCACTCTGGAACGGCTGTACTTGGAAGATACTATCTTGAGTATCTCGATCATCCTGTAGATGGATGTGGAACACCAGCCGTCAAAGTCCTCGGCGGACGCCTTCTGTCTGGCCAGTTCGTGGGGAGCGTCGTATATGAGAGATGCCAGTTGGTTCCTGTCCTCCTCGGTCAGGATGCGGTCGAATCTCTCGTCGATCCTCCGCTTGATGGTACCGGACCCGGACTTGAGCATGTGAATGAACGCTCCGTCCTCTCCGTGAAGGTCCGACAGGAAGTATTCCGTTCCCTTGGGAAGAGCCAGGATGGCTCTCAGATTGATCAGTTCGGCCTTGGCCGCTTTCTGGTTAGGATACTCCTTCGCCAGTCTTGTAAGATATTTCAGATCAGCCACAACATCCTCCGTATATTCTATGACTCCACTTTAGAAATGTCTGCTCCAAGTCCCCTCATCTTTTCGATGAAGTTCTCGTAGCCGCGCTCTATGTGATAGATCTCTGAGATCTCTGTCTGGCCCTCGGCAACGAGTCCGGCCAGCACCATGGCTGCTCCGGCTCTCAGGTCGGTGGCCATGACCTCACATCCTCTCAGCCTGGAATTGCCCTTCACGAAAGCTCTGCTTCCGGCGGTCTCGATGGATGCGCCCATCTTATTCAGTTGTGCCACGTGCATGAAACGGCTCTCGAACACGGTCTCTATCACCGTGCTGTTGCCGTTGCACACCGTGAGGAAAGCCATGAAGGGGCTCTGCATGTCCGTGGGGAATCCGGGATAGGGAAGTGTCTTGATGTCAGTGGATACAAGCGGTCCCTGATCACCCATGACCTCCAGATAGTCATCCCCCTCCTCGATCCTGACGCCGCACTCTCTCAGTTTGGCGATGATGGGTTTGACGTGGTCGGGAAGCACGTTGGTTATGGTCACGTGGCCTTTGGTGATGGCCGCCGCCAGCATGAATGTGCCTGCCTCGATCCTGTCAGGGATCACGGTATGTTTCACCGCGTGGAGGGACTTGACTCCCTCGATCCTGATGGTATCGGTTCCCGCGCCCTTGATCTTGGCCCCCATCTTGTTGAGGAAGTTGGCAAGGTCGACGATCTCCGGTTCCTCCGCAGCGTTCTCGATGTATGTGGTTCCCAGTGCCAGCACCGCCGCCATCATGATGTTCTCGGTGGCGCCTACAGACGGGAAGTCCAGGTATATCCTGTCTCCGATCAGACCCTTGGGACCTGCTGCAGCCTCAACGTATGAAAAGGCTCCGTCCTCATGCATGATTATGTCCGCGCCAAGAGCCCTGAAGCCCTTGAGATGAAGGTCGATGGGTCTGGCGCCGATGCTGCATCCGCCCGGAAGAGGTATCCTGGCCACTCCCTCTCTTCCGAGAAGGGGTCCCATTACCAGGAAGGATGCTCTCATCTTGCTGACGAGATTGAAGGGTGCCTCCGTGGTCTTGATCTGCCTGCTTGAGATGCTGAACTCGCCGGGTGCCGTCACATCGATGGACGCGCCCAGAGATTCCAGGATCTCCATCATTACCTGAACGTCCTTCAGATCGGGTACCGATCTGATAACGCACTCCTCAGGGTTGAGGAGCGTAGCCGCCATAAGGGGGAGCACAGCGTTTTTTGCGCCTGAGATCTCCACTTCTCCTCTGAGCGGCACAGATTTTTTTACAATATACTTAGCCATAAAAAACTCCTGAAGTCTGTTTATGTTCTACTTTGTCTCTTTTTTTGCTTTAGCTTCCTTCTTGGCACCGGCAGCTCCGGTGGCCTTGGCGACGCCGATGATGCTGGTGGCTGCTCCCACCAGGCTGCTCAGATTCTTGATCGTATTCTTGTTGGCCTTGAGGTTGCTGGCTATTGCGGATACAGAATCACCCATGCCGGTGATTATGCCGTCTGCCCTGCCGGTCTCCTTTGCCGCAAAAGCACTGACCTGCTTGGCGTCATCCAGCACATCGTTCACCTTCCTGATGGTCGGGAAAAGCTTGGCGATCAGTATCGCAAGCAGGATGAGCACTATGGTGGCTGCGATGATGAGGATGGCGATCAAAAGTGTCTGCAGTGAAATGGTTACATTCATTGGTATGCCTCCTGTAATTCCTCAGTGTAGTTACCGTTGTTATCATGAACAGCGAGCTCCGGGAGGACCGAAAGGTCCGAGCCGCCGTTTTTTATCATATGTACCAGCAGGATGTTGGCGGGTTCTCCCCTTCTGGGGACCACCTGCCTTATGGTCTTGGGCTCCAGAGAGTACTTCCTGGCCACCTGGACTATGTCGCAGAGTCTGGATGGTCTGTGGACCATGAAGAGTTCTCCCTTGTCCCTGAGGAGTTCCCAGGAACATCTCATGAAGTCCTCCAGCCCCGCCGTAGTCTCGTGCCTCGATATCAGCCTTGCGGGATTGTCCGGCTTGATCCCCACTCCGCTTACGAAGTAGGGGGGATTGCAGGTCACGATGTCGAAGCTTCCTTTGAGATCCGGTCTTTCCTCCGTGAAACTCTTGACGTCCGCCACCGCGAACCTCAGCCTGTCCCGGAGTCCGTTGAGTTCAGCGGATCTCAGTGCCCTGTCTATGGAATTCTCCTGGATGTCTATACCGAATATGAATTCCGCAGAGAGCTTGTGGCACAGTATGAGAGGGATTATGCCTGAACCCGTCCCAAGGTCCATGACCCTGGTGGAAGCTCCCGGCTTTCTGGCCAGTCCCGCACAAAAGTCCGCCAGAAGCACTGAGTCCACTCCATAGCAGAACTCGCCGGGATCCTGAATGATCCCGATGCCGCTGAACCCGGTCTGATCCACTCTCTCGTTTTGCTTTAATTCAGTCATATCAATCCTGGATGATCTTTTCCAGTTCCTTCAGTTCTTCGGCGTCCACGCCCTTGAAGATGTCGTCCTGTCTCTTCTTGAAGCGCTTGTTGATCCTTCTGATCTCGTCTTTTGTGAAGGTATATATGTCGGCGCTCAGCTTCTCGCCGGGTTCATCGCTGTCGTTTTTCGGATCGTCTATATACAATCTTACCTTGACCTTGCCTTCCAGCACCGTGGTATCCACCACCTTGCCCAGTCCGTCGGGAGTCCTCACCTGTTCGCCCACTTCCGGCATGTTTCTCCTCAGGTCAGTATAGACGTCGTTCTCGAATTTGAGGCAGCACATGAGCCTGCCGCAGATGCCGGAGATCTTGGTGGGGC
Organism: Bacillota bacterium; assembly: GCA_016284485.1. Lineage (GTDB taxonomy): Bacteria > Bacillota > Clostridia > Peptostreptococcales > Anaerovoracaceae > RUG754. Next base: position 5,825 of record JAEEOX010000089.1, read on the forward strand.
TCAGGCTCAGGTTCTGGACCTTGGCCATC
>JAEEOX010000090.1 GCA_016284485.1 Bacillota bacterium
ATCTCAGGCTGCCGATCCCCTTCATCCCCACCCAGATCTACAAGGTGGTGCCCTACATCGCCACCGCCCTGGTACTGATCTTCGTATCACTCAGGCAGCGCCGTGAGGATCAGCCCCCGGCAGGCCTGGGCCTGAACTACTTCAGGGAAGACCGATAGGCCGCTCCGGAATCGTCAACCATATCAATAGTTTACATAATGAAAGGACTTTTTAGGCATGGACAAATACTTCGAAATCTCTAAGCGAGGATCGACTGTGAGGACAGAGATCTTCGCAGGGCTGACCACATTTTTTGCGATGGCTTACATCATCATCGTTAATCCCAACCAGGTCACCGGGTTCTCCGAAGGTCTGGGACACATCTGGAACGCGGTATATGTAGGATCCGTCCTGGTTGCCGTAGTGGGTACGCTGATCATGGGTCTCTACGCAAAGATGCCTTTTGCGCAGGCCTGCGGCATGGGCCTCAACTCCTTCTTCTTCGTCAGCTTCGTTCTTCCTGAACTCATGAGCGGAGGGGACCCGGTGGAGGGCTATCACGCCGGTCTTGTGATCGTATTCATCTCCGGTCTCGTATTCCTCTTCCTGTCGGTGACAGGAGCCAGGCAGTACATCGCAAAAGCCATGCCTCCGGCTCTCAAGGTCTCTGTTTCTGCAGGTATCGGCCTCTTCATCGCCTACATTGGATTCCAGAACGTGGGATTCATCCAGGACAATCAGTACACACTGACACAGCTGGTGGACATCCACGGGGCCATCGTTAACGGAGAGCTTCTCGGAGCAGTTCCCGCCATCCTCGGCTTCGTAGGATTCCTGATCATCGTGATCCTGGGCAAGCGCGGCGTCAGAGGAAACGTCATCCTCGGCATGCTTTCCACCACGTTCATCTACTACGTCATCGTGAGAGAGGCGCCCCACTTCGACTATACCCAGGTGGGACAGTCATTCAGAGACTTCGTGGACGTCGGTCTTTTCGGAGTGTTCTCAGCAGGATCCTGGCACGCGGCCTTCAGTCCTGAACTTGTTGGAGGCTTCCTGGGCGGCATCATGCTGATCGTAGCCTTCTGTCTGGTGGACATGTTCGATACCATCGGAACTCTTTACGGGACCGCATCAGAGGCAGATATGCTGGATGAAAACGGTGACCCCCTCAACCTTGACAAATGCATGATGGCCGACTCCACCGCCACCGTGGTAGGAGGAATGCTTGGAACTTCCACCTGCACCACCTTCGTTGAATCCGCCACAGGCGTATCCGCAGGCGGACGTACAGGTCTCACATCAGTCACAGTGGCCTGCTGCTTCTTCATCTGCCTGTTCCTGACACCGCTGGCATCCGTAATTCCCGCCTGCGCCACATCACCGGCACTGGTATACGTGGGAGTGCTCATGCTGGGCAACATCAAGAAGATCGACATGACCGACCTCACATCTGCAGCCGTCGGCTTCATGACAGTCATCTCAATGCTTCTGACCTACTCCATCGCCAACGGAATCGGTATTGGAGCCATCACATACACAGTGATCACCATTTTCACAGGAAAATATACATCCAAGGACATCATCGTAACCATCATCGCCCTTCTCTTCGTGCTGAAGTTCTGCATGATCACGATGTAATTCAAAACAGTTTTTTTAAAGGCTCCGGCCTGCCGGGACACGTCCCCGGGCCGGAGTTTTTCTTAGATATGGAGGGACTTACGGAGGGACTGCCATGAAGACAAAAAAGTTCAAATTCGACGAATATGAGATAAAGATCCTTATCCTTGCCCTGAATGAGCTGAGGAACCAGCTTATCCGCGAAGAGAGATACACCGACCCGGTGGATGAACTGATCCTGAAACTGGCGGACGTGGAGTAGTTGGGAGAGTTTGGTGGATCGGATAGGCTACAAACCCCTTAATGTGCGAATTGTAGCCTATAAAATCCTGTTACGCATAGGACGAAACCCCTTAATTTGGGTAAATGTAGCCTACAAAATGGGTTCTTTGATAGGACGAAATCGTCGATTTCAAAAAATGTAGCCTAAAAATGGAGCGCATTGATAGGCTACAATCGACAAAATCGAGGAATGTAGCCTACGTAATGAAATCCGCATCATTCGAAGCAGCAAGAATTAGCGAAACATTGCCCGTGGCGCACCGCCGGAACCCCTGCAGGCCCATGTTTTTTGCGCTTTCGGTTGCGGGAAGAGGGCTTTTGAGGTATAATATTATGCGTTGGTCAGCACGGGACACCGTGCGGCTGCGTTGGCCGGCCCGGCACCACGGGCGGCACATTGAAGGGCCGGAAGAACCGGCACATATATGAGGTGAAGAATTATGTATCATGAAATGTCCATCGCGGGGGTCAAGCGTCAGCTTCCCATCTGCAAAGTTACAGACGACCTTTACATCGGTGCGTTCATCATGTTCAGCGACGTGGAGATCACCAAGAGATGCGCGGAGGAGCTCCTCAAGAAGGTTCCGGAGTTCGATGTGCTGATCACCGCTGAGGCCAAGGGAATCCCTCTCTGCTACGAGATGGCGCGCCAGGCGGGCACAGACAACTACGTGGTTGCCAGGAAAGGCCCCAAGCTTTACATGGATGATATACTTTATACGGATGTGGATTCCATTACCACAGACCACATACAGACCCTTTGCATCGGCCGCAAGGAGCGGGACATGCTGGAGGGCAAGCGGGTGCTGATCGTGGACGACGTGATCTCCACCGGAGAATCGCTGAAGTCCATCGAGAATCTGGTGAACAGGGCCGGCGGCAACATCTGCGGTGCCTGCGCGGTGCTGGCGGAAGGCGAGGCGGCCGACAGGACGGACATCATCTTCCTGGAGAAGCTCCCCGTATTCAATCCGGATGGAACAGTTAAAGAATAAATGACCAATGCCATCGGGAGACCGGTGGCATGTTTTTTGACCGGGACCGGCAGCGCGAAACATCCGCGCCCCGCACCGGCAACAGAAAAGGAAAACCATGAAACATTACGACGTGATAATCATAGGCGCAGGCCCCGGCGGGATCTTCGCAGCCTATGAGCTTGTAAAGAACAATTCAGGCGCCCGCATCGCCTGCTTCGAGAAAGGCTCGGAGCTGAGCAGGCGCAGGTGCCCCATCGACGGCAAGAAGATCAAATCCTGCATCCACTGCCCGGTCTGCTCCATCATGAGCGGCTTCGGCGGAGCGGGAGCTTTCTCCGACGGAAAGTACAACATCACCAACGAGTTCGGCGGCAACCTCTATGAGTACATCGGATACGATGAGGCCATGGAACTCATGTACTACGTGGACGAGATCAACATGAGCCACGGCGGAGAGGGCACCAAACTCTACTCCACAGCTGATACGGCCATCAGGAAGAAGTGCTTCGAGCACGATCTGAAGCTCCTGGGTGCACAGGTGAGACATCTGGGCACCGACAAGAACTATGTGGTCCTCCAGAACATCTATGATGAGATGAAGGAAAAGGTGGATTTCTACTTCAGATCCAACGTGGACAAGGTCCACGATGTGGCAGACCCCACAGGGGAGCTGCCCGGCGGACTGGATCCCAGAGCCAGATATGTGGTGGAAGCAGAGGTTCCCGGATCCGAGGGAGCGCCCGAAGAACATCCCACAGAGATGTTTTCCACGGAGGAACTCATAATATCCATAGGCCGTTCCGGCTCGAAGTGGATGGAGTCGGTCTGCGATGACCTTGGTCTGGAAAAGAAATCAAACCGCGTGGACATCGGCCTGAGAGTTGAGCTTCCCCACGAGGTCTTCTCGGAACTTACGGACGAGCTTTACGAGAGCAAGATCGTATACCGCACCAAGCAGTACAACGACCTGGTCCGCACCTTCTGCATGAACCCTCACGGAGTAGTGGTCAATGAGAACACCAACGGCATCGTCACGGTGAACGGCCACAGCTATGAGGACCCCGCCATGCACACGGAGAACACCAACTTCGCGCTTCTGGTGACCAAGCATTTCACCGAGCCCTTCAAGGAGAGCAACGACTACGGCGAGTCCATCGCCCGCCTCAGCAACATGCTGGGCGGCGGTGTCATCGTCCAGCGTTTCGGCGACCTGATCGCGGGACGCAGGACCAACGAGAGCCGCCTTCAGGGAAGCTTCGTGCGTCCCACCCTGGCCGCTACGCCTGGAGACCTGTCTCTGGTCCTTCCCAAGCGCATCATGGATGACATCATCGAGATGATCTACGCACTGGACAAGATCGCACCGGGCACGGCCAACCAGGACACCCTGCTCTACGGAGTTGAGGTCAAGTTCTACAACATGGAAGTCAAGATGGACAAAGATCTGGACACAGGCCACCCCGGGCTTTACGTCATAGGCGACGGATCCGGCGTGACCCACTCCCTGTCCCACGCTTCGGCCAGCGGAGTCTTCGTTGCCCGCCAGATCCTCAAAGCCCACGGAATAGCAGTAAACGCCTGAGGGAACGCCCCGGCCGCGGCCCCTGACGCAAAAAACATGGAACAGGTAAACTTATTCGAAAACAAAATAGCTCAGCCCCTGGCCGCCCGCTTAAGACCCGAGGATCTGGACGAGTTCGTGGGGCAGGAGCATCTCATAGGAGAGGGCAAGGTCATCCGCAACCTGATCGAACGTGATCAGGTGACCTCCATGATCTTCTGGGGACCCCCGGGAGTGGGCAAGACCACCCTGGCCCGGATCATCGCCAAGCGGACCAAGGCGGCCTTCATCGACTTCAGCGCCGTGACCTCCGGCATCAAGGAGATCAAGCAGGTCATGCAGCAGGCTGAGGAAAACCGCAAGTTCGGCGAGAAGACCATCCTCTTCGTGGATGAGATCCACCGCTTCAACAAGGCCCAGCAGGACGCCTTCCTGCCCTTCGTGGAGAAAGGCTCCATTGTGCTGATCGGCGCCACCACCGAAAACCCGTCCTTCGAAATAAACGGCGCTCTTCTTTCCCGGTGCAAGGTCTTCGTGCTGAAGGCCCTGACCGCCGACGACCTGGCTGCGCTGCTCAGGCGCGCCCTCACGGACAGGAGAGGCTTCGGCGACCAGCGGATCGACATATCCGAGGACATGCTCTACATCATCGCCAACTTCGCCAACGGCGACGCCAGGACGGCACTCTCCACCCTGGAGATGGTGGTCCTGAACGGCAGCATAGATGAAGAGGGCGTGACCCACGTCACCGAGGAGACCCTGGAGCAGTGCATCAGTAAGCGCTCCCTCCTCTACGACAAAAAAGGCGAGGAACACTACAACCTCATCTCCGCCCTTCACAAGTCCATGAGAAACTCCGACCCCGACGCCGCAGTGTATTGGCTGGCCAGGATGCTGGAGGCGGGGGAGGATCCGCTCTACGTGGCGCGCAGGGTACTCAGGTTCGCTTCCGAAGACATCGGCCTGGCGGATCCAAGGGCCATGGAGATAGGCGTTGCAGCCTATCAGGCCTGCCACTTCATAGGCATGCCCGAGTGCAGCGTGAATCTGACTGAAGCCGTGGTCTACATGTCCATGGCGCCCAAGTCCAACTCCATGGAGAAAGCCTACATGGCTGCGGCAGCAGATGCTTCAAAGATGCTGGCTGAGCCCGTGCCCCTCAACATCCGTAACGGCGTGACCAAGCTCATGCGTGAGGTGGGCTACGGCGCAGGCTACAAGTATGCCCACGACTACGAAGGCCACATCACCTCCATGCAGTGCCTGCCCGACTCCCTGTTGGGCAGGGAGTACTTCGTTCCCTCGGAGAACGGGCTGGAAGCCAGGTACAAGGAGAGGCTCAAACAGATCAAGGACTGGAAGGCCGCACACAAAGATGATTAGTCTGCGCATTGCATTTTTTGCGCGGGTAATATAAACTGAATCTATAGTCAACTCCGGCGGGTCCCAGCGCGAGCCGCCTCATCATATCAAGGAGGAAAAAATGAAAGATCTATCAATAACAAGAGTCTATGGACGTGAGATCATAGATTCCAGAGGAAATCCCACAGTAGAAGCTGAGGTCACACTGGCCTGCGGCGTAACGGGAAGAGGAGCATCCCCCAGCGGAGCCTCCACAGGCGAATTTGAGGCCCTTGAGCTCAGAGACGGGGACAAGGCCCGCTATGGCGGAAAAGGCGTTCTGAAGGCCGTTGAGAACGTCAATACGGTGATCAGAGACGCAGTGCTGGGCATGAACGCAGCCGACACATATGCGGTGGACGGAGCCATGCTCAAAGCTGACGGCACGCCGGGCAAGACGAACCTGGGAGCCAACGCGATCCTGGCGGTCTCCATCGCAGCAGCCAAGGCAGCGGCGGAAGCTCTGGAGATGCCTCTTTACAGATTTTTCGGCGGCGTAAGCGCAAACCGTCTGCCGGTACCCATGATGAACATCCTTAACGGCGGAGCCCACGCATCCAACTCCGTGGACACCCAGGAATTCATGATCATGCCGGTGGGAGCACCCACCTTCAGAGAAGGACTGAGAATGTGCACGGAAGTTTTCCACGCACTTCAGAAGCTCCTCAAGTCCGAGGGGGAGACCACAGCAGTAGGAGATGAGGGAGGCTTCGCACCCAACCTCAAGTCCGACGAAGACACAATCGAGCACATCCTCAAGGCCATCGAGGCTGCAGGTTATGAGCCGGGCAAAGACTTCGTGCTGGCCATGGACGCGGCTGCTTCCGAGTGGAAGAGCGACAAGGGCAAGGGGTTCTATCGCCAGCCCAAGAGCGGCGCAGAGTTCACCTCCGAGACCCTGATCCAGCACTGGGAGAGCCTGGTGGAGAAGTATCCCGTGGCTTCCATCGAGGACGGCCTTGATGAAGAGGACTGGGAAGGCTGGCAGCTCATGAGAGAGCGCCTGGGCGACAAGATCCAGCTGGTGGGCGACGACCTGTTCGTAACCAACACCGAGCGTCTCAGAAAGGGCATCGAGCTCAAAGCAGCCAACTCCATCCTGATCAAGCTGAACCAGATCGGTTCCGTATCCGAGACTCTGGAAGCCATCAAGCTTGCCAGGAAGTCCGGATTCACCGCAGTCGTATCTCACCGCTCCGGCGAGACTGAGGACACCACCATCGCAGACCTGGCAGTCGCCACCAACGCAGGCCAGATCAAAACAGGTGCGCCCTCCAGATCAGAGCGTGTAGCCAAGTACAATCAGCTGCTCAGGATCGAGGAAGAGCTGGGCGAAGCCGCAGTATTCCCGGGAATGGGAGCTTTTAACAGGAAATAGGGAACCTGAGAGCAAAGGAGCAGGGACATGTATATTTTGCACGTTACATACAACCTTAAGGAAGGAAAGATGGCAGAGTGGCTGGCAGCCCTCAGGGTGCTTCAGGTGGCTGAAAAGACCCGCCGCGAGGCAGGCAACATCGAGTACGCCTACTATGTGCCCGCCGACGGATCCAACAAGGTCCTCCTGGTGGAGCTCTGGGAAAACAGAGATTTCCAGCAGGCTCACCTGAAATCGCCGCATCTGGCGGAGCTGGCCAAGGTCAAGGAAGAGTTCGTGGAGAGCGTGGACCTGAAGGCATATACAGCTGAATAACTTGTATCAAGAAAAGCGTCGGTGCTGAACCGGCGCTTTTTGCGTATGAAAAAGCCCCGCATCGCTGCGGGGCTTTTCTGTTACATGAGTTTAATTACCAAACTCTGATGTCCTCGTTGATGTTCCAGCATACATAGTATGTTCCGATCTGGCCGGCTACTATGAACTCATCGGGATAGTCAACCTTGAGGGCTGCCATCTCGTTGGTGGGAACGTCGTCGATGAGCTTCCACTCGCCGTTCTTGAAGTTGGTGAGCATGTTGTTTGCATCATCACTCAGGTAGAACTTAAGTGTGGGCATTGTAACTTCTGCAGCGTCGGGGTGGTTCTCATTCTTTGTAAGAGTGATAACACTGTTGTGCTCCCAAGCGCTCATGGTGTACATTCCGTTGCAGACATATGTTGAAGGATCTGTGTTCCAGCCTTCGTTAGCAACTACATCTTCTCTTACGGGGAAGAATGTGGGGAATGCAAGAAGCTCGTTCCAGTAAGGAGCGTCGTTTGCAAGTACGACCTCGAGAGTCTTGTCGTCAAGAGCGGTTACCTGAAGGTCGTTGGGATATCCTGCTACGTTCTCGAACATGTATCCATAGTCGAATCCGTTCTCTTCGTTAGCAGCTCTCTTCCATGCGAACTCGAAGTCCTTAGCTGTGACAGGCTGTCCGTCGGACCAGTTCATGTCGCGGATGGTGTATGTGTAGGTGGTTGTTCCGTCTTCGTTGGGAACGCCCTCTACCAGCTCTTCAGCAGCATCGGGAACGATCTGGAGAATGCCGTTTTCATCCTGTGACCACTTAGCAAGACCGGAGAACAGGTGAGCCAGCATTGTAGCTCCGTCAACTGCGGAGTTGGCTGCGGGGTCAAGTGTGTCGGGCTCGGAAGCGATGCAGACGTTCAGGGTGTCAAGGTTGTCTGTTGTTGTGGTGTACATGAAGTACTTGTAACCCAGGGGGTTAGCAAAGAATCCGTTTACAGTCTTGGAGATCATGTAGGGATCTGTGTAGTAGTAGATGGGGCAGATAGCTCCTGTGGACATGAGGAGGTCCTCAGCCTTGTGCATCAGAGCATAACGTGTCTCATCATCGGATGTGGACTTGATCAGGGAGATGAGGGGATCATAGGTCTCAGCCCATGTTCCGTTCTCAACCTTGAGGTCGCAGCCAACGTCTGTGGTGTCAACGCTGTACATAGCAAGGTTAGCGTGGTTGCCCTTACCGAACTGTACGTCGTTGTTTCCGGAACCGGATGTCCACATGTCGAGGAAGCAGATAGGATCGTTGTAGTCTGCTACCCAGCCGTTACGTGCGATGGAGTAATCGCCGGCTTTACGTGTGTTGAGGAATGTGTTCCACTCCTGGTTCTCCATATCCATTGTGATACCAACGGAAGCGAGAGCGCTCTGGAGATACTCACCGATAGCCTTGTGTCCTTCACTTGTGTTGTACAGATAGTGAAGTGTGGGGAAGTTGGTGAACTTCTGAGCGGATTCATCCCACTCATAGTACTTCTTCAGGATCTCGATGGCTTCTGCTACGTTTGCCTCAAAGGCATCAGGATCTACACTGTAGTATCCCTTTCCGCCGTTGGCGTTCTGATAGAACTGAGAACCGTCGGCGTCGGTCATGCCCATGGCGACGAAGGTGTTGGCGGGAACCTGTCCGGCCTGACCGATCTCATCACAGATGTAGTTTCTGTCAAAGAGAAGGCTGATAGCCTGACGGATCTCTGCCTGCTTCATTTCGTCCTCTACGGAAACTGCGGCGGGGCCTTCATTGCCGCCACCATTGTTGCCTCCGCAGGCAGCGAATGTGAATACCATGGCGAGGATCAGAAGTACTGCTAAGAATTTTTTCATAATGCTTTCCTTCCTTTCTTAAAATTAAAAAGCTTTTTAATTATCATTATCGTGGGAAAAACACGTTAACGATCGTGGATCAGTTGATCTCGTCCACCCTGTGGCAGGCCACCTGGTGTCCGGGAGAAACTTCCTTGAACTCGGGCATGCTCTGTGCGCATATCTCCGTGGCATATTTGCACCTTGTCCTGAAGGGGCAGCCTGAGGGTGCGTTCAGGGGGCTGGGTATGTCGCCTTCCAGAGCGATACGCTTATTGGCCCTTGCCACCTTGGGATCGGGCACCGGAACAGCCGAGATCAGAGATTTGGTGTAGGGGTGAAGGGGGTGATGATAGATCTCATCAGAATCCGCCAGCTCCACCATTTTGCCCAGATACATTACGGCGATACGGTCCGAAATGTGCTTGACCACAAGAAGGTCATGGGCGATGAAGAGGTAGGTCAGACCCAGCTTGTCCTGCAGCTCATCGAACATGTTGATGACCTGTGCCTGGATGGAAACGTCCAGAGCGGATACAGGCTCGTCGCAGACGATGAATGAGGGGTTCAGAGCCAGGGCTCTGGCGATACCGATCCTCTGCCTCTGGCCGCCGGAGAACTCGTGAGCGTATCTGGCCGCGTGCTCGGAGTTGAGTCCAACGTGGCCCATGAGCTCCAGAATTCGCTCCTGACGGGCTTTTTTGTCCGTGTACATCTTGTGGATATCCAGAGGCTCTCCGATGATGTCACTGACCGTCATACGGGGATTCAGGGACGAATAGGGGTCCTGGAATACCATTGTGGCCTTCTTCCTGAGATTCAGAAGATCGTCCTTGGTGACTATCTCCTTGCCCTCGAAGAATACCTTGCCGGCAGTGGGCTGGTAGAGATGAAGGATGGTCCTTCCTACGGTGGTCTTTCCACAGCCGGACTCACCTACGAGTCCCAGGGTCTCTCCCTTATTGATCTCAAAGGAGACGTCATCCACAGCCTTCAGAGGCTTGGTGGAAAAGAATCCCGTACTGATGTCGAAATATTCCTTAAGGTGTTCTACCCGGAGCAAAACTTCTTTTTCTTCACTCATCGGAAGCACCTCCTTCCTGCTTTTCCATCATTTCCTTCACGTTCACCCAGCAGGCTGAAGCGTGATGGTCGTTGATCTGAACGAAGTCGCAGGTCTGGCCGATGCAGATGTGCATGGCGTCGTCGCACCTGGGTGCGAAGGGGCAGCCCTTGGGCATGTTCAGAAGGTCGATGGGCGTTCCGGTGATGGGCTCGAGTTTTTTGCCCTCCATGTCCACTGTGGGAATGGATTTCAGGAGGCCCTTGGTATATGAATGATGGGGATCGTAGAAAATATCCTCAGCGGTCCCTCTCTCGCAGATGGAACCGGCGTACATTACGATGATCTCATCGCAGAGCTGGGCTACGACGCCCAGGTCGTGGGTGATCATGATGATGGCCATTCCCAGCTGGTCCTGCAGGCTCTTCATGAGCTCCAGGATCTGGGCCTGGATGGTCACGTCCAGAGCCGTGGTGGGCTCATCTGCGATCAGGATGTCAGGCTCGCAGGAAAGCGCCATGGCGATCATGACACGCTGTCTCATACCGCCTGAAAGCTCGAATGGATACTGTTTCATCCTCTTCTCGGGCTCGTTGACGTTTACCAGCTTGAGGAGCTCAACTCCCCTGTCCCAGGCCTGCTTCTTGTCGCGGTCTGTGTGGAGGGTGATGGCCTCAACCAGCTGGTGCCCTATGGTATAGGTGGGGTTCAGGGAGGTCATGGGGTCCTGGAAGATGATGGAGATCTTGTTGCCTCTCACCGTCTTCATGACCTTTTCGCCGGCGCCCACCAGCTCCTGTCCATCCAGCTTCACGGAACCGCCCACGATCCTGCCGTTGGGGTCCAGTATCTGCATGATGGAGTAGGCCGTGACGGACTTGCCGGAGCCGGACTCTCCCACGATGCCCAGAACTTTATGTCTGTCAAGGGTGAAGGATACGCCGTTCACCGCCTTGACCTCTCCCGCTGCTGTGAAGAAGGAGGTCCTCAGATCGTTTACTTCAAGTAAAGCCATTTCGTATCCCCCTTTCTACCTTCTCAGCTTGGGATCGAAAGCGTCCCTTAAGCCGTCTCCGAAAAGATTCAGAGAAAGCACGATAAGTGAAATGATCACCGCAGGGATAACCAGACGGTAAGCATATGAATTGATCCCGTTCAAAGCATCCGATGCCAGAGATCCCAGTGACGGCATGGGAGCGTTCACGCCCAGTCCCAGGAAGGACAGGTAGCTCTCAGTGAATATAGCCGAGGGGATCTGCAGCGCCGTTGAGATGATGATGACGGAGATGCAGTTGGGAAGCAGATGCTTCCTGATGATCCAGCCGCCCTTGGCGCCTGCGGCACGGGAAGCCAGAACGTACTCCTGCTCCTTGAGAGACAGGATCTGTCCACGGATCAGCCTGGACATGGATACCCAGTACAAAACACCGAATACCACGAAGAGGGAGATGATGTTGGCGCCTATCTTGGCCAGCACCGTCCCTTCGATGACCGGGGTCAGCGCCACCCTCATTACCGACGCCAACAGAATTACCATCAGCATGTCGGGCAGCGAGTATATGATATCCACTATACGCATTATGAACAGGTCCACCTTGCCTCCCAGATAGCCTGAGATGGAGCCCACCAGCATTCCGATTATGAGAACGATGAGGCTGGCGAAGAATCCAACGGCAAGGGAGATCCTGGTGCCGTAGACCACTCGTATGAAGTAGTCTCGCCCCTGGGCGTCAGTGCCGAAGATGTGGGGGAAGATTTTTTCTCCGGAATCCATCAATGCCTGCTCGGTCTCCCCGTACTCGAAGGGCCTCAGGTTGTTGAAGGAGTTATCCACCTGCTTGCCCGGCTTTACTCCCAGCATGTTGTCGTAGGAGTAGGGCCAGAACATGGGTACGAATATGGCCGAAAGCGTGATGACTATTATAACGATGATGCTGACCACCGCCACGTTGTTCTTCATGAGTCTCTTGACTCCGTCCTTGAAGAAGGTGGAGGATTCACGCATCTGCACCATGTATTCTTTTTCTTCATCTGTGGCAGGAAGGAACAGGTTCGGATCCTGCTGAAGACTGAATAACTTTTCTTTGTTAAACATATCCTCGCCCCTCCTTAATCAAGATTTATCCTCGGGTCAGCCACCTTGTACAGGATGTCGCTGATCAGATTCATTACAACGATCAGGGTCGCCAGCACGATGGTGGTACCCATGATCAATGGATAGTCACGGTTGGTTATACTGTTTACGAAGGCACGGCCTATGCCCGGAACTGCGAAGATCTGCTCCACCACCAGAGATCCTGTGACGATGTAGGCCAGCATGGGTCCGAAGTAGGTGATGACGGGGATCAGGCTGTTCTTCAGGGCGTGACCGAAGATGATCCTTGCGCGGCTTACGCCCTTGGCCTTGGCTGTTCTGATGTAATCCTGGCCCAGAACATCCAGCATGGAGGACCGGGTCAATCGGGTTATGTAACTCATTGGATAGAGTCCCAGACTGATGATGGGCAGGATCAGACCTTTAGCGGTCTCTCCGTTAGCCGGCAGCCAACCCAGCTTAACGGAAAACAAGATCAACATCAGCGAGCCTATTATGAATGTAGGCATTGATATGAGCGCAGTCGTCAGGACCATTACCACCTTATCGATGAACTTGTTTCGGTTCAGGGCGGCCACCGCCCCCAGGATAATTCCGATAATGGCTGCGAATATCGCAGCGATGACACCCAGCTTCACAGAGGTCCTGAGACCGTCTGTTATAACGTCAATGACCATTCTGCCTCTCTGCTTGAGGGAGGGACCGAAGTCAAAATGGAACGCGACGTCCTTGAGATAGGTCACATACTGCTCAAACAGAGGCTTGTCCAGACCGTACTTGGCTTCCAGAGCTGCCTGAGCCGCCGGGGTTATAGCCTTCTCACTCATGAAAGGACCGCCGGGGACTGCACGCATTACGAAGAAAGTCAGGGTGATGACCACCCACACGGTGAGGACTGCGAGAATGAGTCTCTTTAGGATGTAGGAGAGATTCTTTTTACTCATACCAAACCACCTTCTCTTCTAATCTCGGGTGCCGCCGGCCGAAGCCGGGCACCAGGGTACACAAATATTGGGAACTGCTCCCGTGTACATCCTACATTATATAACAGGCGGGGCGGTGTTTCCATATGTTTTTTAGTGCGAATGGTCAACCGCAACCCCGAAAGGAGCAAAAAATGTAACAATCAAACAGAATTGTACCATACAAACTGTCGCATGTCCACAAAAAAGGAAGGGCCGGCGCATATCTGCGCCGGCTCATCAATGCCATTTGTGATTTTTTGCTGAGGGCGCTCATCAGTACGCCCTGTTGATTTTTATTCGATAGCGATGAACTTAGGTTCCTCGATCTTCTTGGGCTGCTCCTTAGGAAGGATCAGCGTCAGCACACCCTTCTCGAATCTGGCCTTTACGTCCTCCTCGGTGAGGTCCTCGCCCACATAGAAGCTTCTCTCCATAGCTCCCGTGTAACGCTCGCGTCTCAGGAACTTGCCCTGATCGTCCTTCTCCTCGTCGGTGGACTGGGTGGATGCGGTGATGTTCAGATAACCGTCCTTAAGCTGAAGCTTTACGTCTTCCTTCTTGAAGCCGGGAAGCTCAACGTCCAGTACGTAACTGTCGCCGGTCTCTCTGATATCGGTCCTCATGATGCTGGGCAGCTGTCTGTATGTTTTCCTGGTGTTGGCAGGGAACATGTCGTCCATGAATTCGTCGAATAAGTTGTCTCCAAAGATGCTGGGTAATAACATTTTAAATTCCTCCTTTTGAATATGTCTGGTCCCGCCGGGCGGGATCTTGTTCGTAATAGTCGGTCAGGTCTCAGGGCCTCACGCCCTCCTGACGATTATGTTATATCACCATCTGTTAGCACTGTCAAGAGGAGAGTGCTAACAATTTTTGATATTTTGTGTGAAGATTGTGTGAAGGCGGGGAGGCGCTTTACCAGAAGGCTTGTCGTGGGAAGGATGTTTTGCCGCCAGGGTCCCGTCTCTTGGGATTATGTCAACTCGTGTTACCGCTTAATATTAAAATTTGAAATCAAGCGGTAATGCAGTTCCATAAAATACCGCCTGTAATGAAATAACGCAATTCAAGCGGTAATGGCATGGCCGGAATATAGCAAATTGCGGTGAAATCTGGCCTGGGATCACAAGAAATGGAGGAAACGGTACCGCTTATTATTAAAATTTGAAATTAAGCGGTAAACGGCGGAGGCCCGAGATAAAAAATGCTGTCCGCAGTAGGTTTTCGTACAATAAACACCCACATCTCTTCGCGCCCGAACCACCGTGTGCTCTGCGCCGGATGTTTTGCGCTTTAATTGGACCAGGCGTTGGGGTATAATAAAGGTACAGATTACGCAGCAGACAAAATGAGGTGATTCAATATGACCGCAAATGATATCGTTAAGATCGAATGCAAATTCTTCCACGGATCCATGTACGGCGTGAACTATATCTATGAGGTGACGCCGGACGAGGTGATCTGGGCCAATTATTTCAAGCAGACCGGCAGCTTCGCCCCGGATCACCGCGAGGTGAACAACGCGCCCTTAAGAGAATCTCAGTGGCAGATCATCGCATCTGCCCTGGAACCGCTGATCCCGGAGCTTGAGGAATATGTCCCGAGGGTCAAGGACCCCTCTGAACCGGAGGTCGAGATGCTGGACGGGCCAAACGAGTACATCTTCAAGATCACCTGGAAGACCGACTGCGGGGAGAAAGAAGTGGAATACTGCATTCCGCCCCACGAGCTGTTTGATCCGCTTGTTGATGCGATCAGGACCGTGGCGGAAAGTCTGATATAATGTGCGAAACAACACGCTGTAGTACGAAGAGAATAAAGAGGTGTGCCATGAAAAGAATGTTGAAAATCAAAGGTATTCTGGTAGTGCTGATCGCTTTCAGCCTTGTTTGGGCTACGTCAGTAACGGTGTTTGCTGAAGGAGAAGCCCCGGTACAGATGGAACCGAAGGATCAGCAGGATGAAATGGTCTTGCTTGAGGAGGGAGATGATCCGGACGATCCGGAGCCCGGCGAAGGGCCTCTGGAGCAGACCATATCGGCAGAAGATATCATCGCGACATACGGGGACTCCGACGTGATGATAAATGCCACTACGGACGGCGATGGAACTTTGAGTTACGAAGTAACGTCAGGAGAAGATGTAGTCCAAGTTGATGATGCCGGTGGAGTTACCATCTTAAAAACCGGAGACGCCACCATAACCATCACTGCCAGCGAGACAGAGACGTACGCAGCGGCAACGAAGGACATAACAGTTACCGTTAACCCGAAACCGCTTAGTAACGACATGCTTGAGAAACCGGATGACGTTAGCGAAGCAACGGGTGAGGAGTTCAGACCGGACATTGCCGTATATGATGGGAGCGAGGAACTGCTTCTAAATGTCGATTATGAATTGTCTTACGAAAACAACGTGTTGCCCGGCACCGCCGTCGTTATTGCGACTGGACTCGGCAACTATACAGGGACAGCCGAAACGACATTTACTATCCTTGAAAAGATTCCCAAATACAAGCTGACTGAACAGATGCTCAGAGTGGCGGGCAAAGACCGTTTTGAAACTTCTTTTGCAATTGCAGATTTTGTAAAAAGCGTCAGGGGGGATCAACTGTATAACTGTGCCATCGTTGCAAACTCACAGAGCTTTGCGGATGCACTTTCCGGAACATACCTGTCTACCAAAAAAACAGCACCCATCCTTTTGGTAAAACCTGGTTACCAAAAGTCCATTGACAATGTGGTCAATTATATCAGGCAGAACGTAAGACCGGGCGTAACAGTGTATCTGCTTGGCGGAGAGGCTGTAGTTCCAAGTCAAGTAGAGGAGGAACTCCAGGGAGAATACAGAGTAAGACGTCTCTATGGAAAGTCAAGATATGAGACAAATATTGAGATCCTAAAGGAAGCAGGAGTTAAGGGATCGGAAAATGTTCTAATTTGTGATGGAAGAAACTTCCCAGACGCGTTATCTGCTTCTGCCACCGGGATGCCGATTCTTTTGGTTGCACCGTCTCTTAACGATGCGCAGATAGATTACCTGAAGGGCATAAAGGATTACGGCTTAAAACCCATAGCGATAGGAGGAACTGCTGTGGTAACGGATGACGTTCTGGGTGAGGTTGAAGAGTTCCTCGGAACAGGAGAGAGGGTTTACGGGAAAAATCGCTTTCGCACTGCCGTAATGGTGGCAAGAAAATTCTTTGCCAAGGAATACAACGGTAGTGGCAGCTACTATAATGAGGGGCTCGTTGCGAGCGGAATAAGTTTTCCGGATGGCCTTTGCGGAGGTTTGGTCGCAAAAGCAACTGGGCTTCCTTTGTTCCTGACGGGGGGTAGTATGAAATCGGACTATGAGATTATAAAATCTTATAATAACCTTGATCACATTATGATGCTGGGCGGGGAAGGCGCTGTTAAGACAGCATCTGCCATAAGACTCCTGCAATTGAGTTTGACGGAAGTAATGGCCATGTTCCCAGAGGTGGAGGACTATCTGAGGAATCTCTTCCCTGGTTGGGAGTGTTCTTTTGAGAGAGTCGTCTACGAAGAGATTGATTATACATATGTACTGGACTATCGCTTGGCGACCGAGGCGGAGAAAGAATATTTTAAGGCAAAAATGGATGAAGAGTTTCCATATGACGAAGCCAGGCGCGTGCTTCATCAAGTAAAGGAAGAACTGGGACTTAGGTGGCTATATTTCGACTTTATCATAAGGGACAGCGGGCTGTATCCAGTATGGCATCACACAATGTGGGAATATTGGGACAAGTATTAAAGAAACATCGTTTCTAATAAAAATGCCCGACAAAATCCGTTTTGCCGGGCATTCTCTATACCTTTATTTCACTTCCGCCTTCAGTTCTCCGCTCTCATCCGCATCTATGACGATGGTGGAACCTTCACGTACTTCTCCCGAGAGGATCAGTCTGCCGGAAAGGGTCTCCACATTCTTCTGGATGTAACGCTTCAGCGGTCTCGCGCCGTAGACCGGATCGTAGGCGGCGTCCGCGATGGCATCTTTTGCGCCGGGGGTCAGCTCGATCGTGATCTGACGGTCTCTCAGACGCTTGTTCAGGTCCGCCACCTGGAGGTCCACTATGCCGGAGATGTTTTCTCTGGTAAGGGGCTTGAACATGATGATCTCGTCCAGACGGTTCAGGAACTCGGGCCTGAAGTGGGCCCTGAGATCCTCCTGTACGGCTGCTGCCGCAGACTCGGTGATCTCGCCCTCCAGTGTGATTCCATCCAGCAGGTATTCAGATCCGATGTTGGAGGTCATGATCAGGATGGTGTTCTTGAAGTCCACGGTGCGGCCCTGAGAGTCGGTGATACGGCCGTCATCCAGCACCTGCAGGAGAACGTTGAACACGTCCGGGTGGGCTTTTTCGATCTCGTCGAAGAGCACCACGGAGTAGGGCTTGCGGCGCACCGCCTCGGTGAGCTGGCCGCCCTCCTCGTATCCCACGTATCCCGGAGGCGCTCCGATCAGTCTGGATACGGAGAATTTCTCCATGTACTCGGACATGTCGATCCTGACCATGTTGTTCTCGTCGTCGAAAAGCCTCTCGGCCAGGGACTTGGCAAGCTCGGTCTTGCCTACGCCCGTGGGCCCCAGGAAGAGGAATGATCCTATGGGCTTGGAGGGATCTTTGATTCCGGCCTTGGACCGGATTATGGCGTCGGTGACTCTGGCCACCGCCTCGTCCTGGCCGATGACCCTCTTGTGGAGATCGTCTCCCAGGTTCAAAACCTTTTCGCGCTCGCCTTCTGTGAGCTTGGCTACCGGGATCCCGGTCCATCTGGAGATGATGCGGGCGATCTCGTCCTCGGTGACGGCCTCGTGGACCAGGCTCAGGTCCTCGCTCTTGACTCTGGCCTCCTCTTCGGCCAGTTCTTTTTCTATTCTGGGAAGCTCGCCGTACTTGAGTTCTGCGGCCTTGTCCAGGTCGTAGCGTCTCTCGGCGTCCTCGATCTGGCGGTTCAGGTCTTCTCTGGTCTTTCTCAGCTGGGACAGCCTGTCCACAGAAGCCTTTTCGTTCTCCCACTGAGCCTTGCGGACTGCGAACTTTTCCTTCAGGTCTGCCAGGGCCTCCTGCAGATCCTCCAGTCTGTCCTTGGAAAGCTGGTCGGATTCCTTCTTCAGGGCGGTCTCCTCTATGGTCATCTGGGTTATTTTGCGGTTCATCTCATCCAGCTCCACCGGAAGGGAATCCATCTCGGTCTTGATCTGGGCGCAGGCCTCGTCCATCAGGTCGATGGCCTTGTCGGGCAGGAACCTGTCGGTTATGTACCTGTCGCTGAGCTGGGCGGCGGCCACCAGGGCACTGTCGGTGATCTTCACCTTGTGGAAGACCTCGTAGCGTTCCTTGAGGCCTCTCAGGATGGAGATGGTGTCCTCGACGGAGGGCTCGTCCACCATTACGTGCTGGAAACGACGCTCCAGGGCGGCGTCCTTCTCGATGTATTTGCGGTACTCGTCCAGGGTGGTGGCGCCGATGCAGTGCAGCTCGCCTCTGGCCAGCATGGGCTTCAGCATGTTGCCTGCGTCCATGGCACCGTCGGTCTTGCCCGCCCCTACGATGAGGTGAAGTTCATCTATGAAGAGGATGATCCTGCCGTCTGATGCGGCCACCTCGTGGAGAACGGCCTTGAGCCTCTCCTCGAACTCGCCTCTGTACTTGGCTCCTGCCACAAGAGATCCCATGTCCAGAGAGAAGATGGTCTTGTCCTTCAGCGCCTCGGGCACGTCGCCCTTGACGATCCTCTGGGCCAGACCCTCCACCACGGCGGTCTTGCCCACTCCGGGCTCGCCGATGAGGACCGGGTTGTTCTTGGTCTTACGGGAAAGTATACGGATCACGTTTCTGATCTCGGCGTCTCTGCCGATGACCGGATCCAGCTTCTGGTTTCTGGCCTTCTCGGTCAGGTCGGTGCCGTATTTCTCCAGAGACTCGTAGGTGGCCTCCGGATTGTCAGTCATGACCTTCTGGTTGCCCCTCACTGTGGAGAGTGCCTCCAGGAACTTCTCGTTGGTGATGCCGTACCTGGCGAAAAGCTTCTTCATGTCGGGATTGGGTTCCCTGATCATGGCCAGGAAAAGATGTTCCACGGAGACGTACTCGTCTCCCATCTTCTGGGCGATGGTCCCGGCGTAGGCCAGGGACTTGTTCAGGTAGACACCCATCTGAAGCTGGCCGCCGGAAACCTTGACCTTGCGGTCCAGCTGGGCGGTCAGGTCGGACATGAACCGGTCGCCCGGCACGTCCATCTTTTCCAGAAGGTTCAGTATCAGACTGTCCTCCTGATTCAGCAGGTTGTACAGCAGATGATCCTGCTCCACCTCCTGATTTCCGAAATCGTATGCGGTCTTCTCCAGATCCTGCACGGCCTGAAGTGACCTCTGGGTAAATTTGTTGATGTTCATTTCCACACCCCCTTTTTTGGTGTTTTCGTATATATTAAGACATTTTTAACATGATATTGTCGGTCGGTTTTCCGACCCTGAAAGAATGTTATCATGAATTGTTAGCACTGTCAAGGGGAGAGTGCTAAAATGTTTAACCTTCTGAAATGTTTTGTAAAAAAATGCGTTTCTTCAAGGTTTCTTCAAGGAACCGCTGGTATTTTGGTACCATCAGAAGCTGGTACCGAGGAGGTAATACCATGAAGATCGTAAAGAATCCAATAGAAGTAATGAAGAGGACCGAGCTCAAATATGTGCTGGATCCTGTTCAGACAAAATATATCATGAGGGCCATCGCGAGCCACATGGAGCCCGACGAGTTCGGCCTCACCCAGATCGCGTCGCTGTACTATGACACCTGCGACATGCGGCTGATCTCGGAGTCCATCCAGAAGCCGGCCTTCAAGGAAAAGCTCCGCGTCCGCTCCTACGGTCTGGCAACGGCCGGAAGTCCGGTCTTCCTTGAGATCAAGCGCAAGTGCAGGGGCGAGGTCTACAAAAGACGCATCTCCACAGATCTGGCAGGGGTGAGCAGATTTTTCGCAGGGGGAAGTGTGCTCATCGGCGCAGCCGCCCCTGGAGAAGGCAGATACTGTGAGCAGCAGATCGTAAGAGAAATGGAATATTTCAGAGACTACTACGGCTGTCTCAGACCGTCCTGCCTGATCATTTACGACAGGCTGGCATATTATCAGCCTAACGGGGACCTGAGGATCACCCTGGACTTCGATCCCCGGTACAGGGATCACGACCTGGACCTCAGCACGTCCATGGAGGGCGAGAGCCTGCTGCCGGAAGGGTTTTGCATCATGGAGATCAAAGTCCAGCAGGCCATGCCGCTGTGGCTGGTCAGGATCCTCTCGGATGGCAGAATATACAAGACAAGTTTTTCAAAATACGGAGAGGCGTACAGACGGATGATGGCCGGGACGGTTGGATCAGGCAGTCCGGCGGGCCTGATCCGGGCGGCTTAGGCAGAAAGGAGCAGCAACATGTTTGATTCAATATATACGACAACACTTACAGCACAGACGTTTTTCATGATGGCAGGAGTGTCGCTTGCTGCGGGGCTGATATTTTCCTGGATAATGTCCTTCAGGATAAGGTCCACCAGAAGGTTTTTCCTGGTAACAGCCATAATGCCCTTCGCCATCGCCACGGTCATAACCTTCGTGTCGGGCTCCATCGGAGCGGGAATCGCCATGGGCGGCACCTTCAGTCTCATCAGGTTCAGGTCGGCCCAGGGCTCGGCGGACGAGCTGGCGGCCATACTCATGGCCATGAGCTCCGGCATCGCCTTCGGCATGGGCTATCTGGCCTACGGAGTGGTGATACTTCTGGGACTGGCCCTGGTCTACAGCCTGATAGCGGCTCTGCCCATATTCGAGCACGGCGGAGGCGGCGAACGGCTCCTGAAGGTGACGATCCCGGAGTCCCTGGATTACGTCACTGTCTTCGATGACATATTCGACAGTTATCTTTCCTACCACGAGCCCGACGGAGTCAAGACCACGGCCATGGGTTCGCTGTTCAAACTGTCCTTCAGGATCAAGATGAAGGACGGCTCTCAGGAAAAGCAGTTCCTGGACAAGCTGAGGGAGAGAAACGGCAACCTGGAGGTGGCGATCCTGCCGTATTACGAGAAGCAGATCCAGTTATAGGCCCACCCTTGCGGTCCCGCGGCGCTGAGGCGCCCGGGGCCGCGTTTTGTTTTTTGCACTGCGGGCTCCGGACCGGCGAAAAATCCCGCCCCAAAGAGGCCCCTTCCGTGATATAATGTACCCATGAAATCATTAAAGACAATAGGAGCCCTTGGAAAGGTGGCCGGCACGGTGCTTGCCGTGGGCAAGTACGCAAAGCCCCTGGACCGCCTCAAGGCAGAAGGAAAAACCGAAGAAGAAAAAGCGCTCATCTATCAGCTGGAGCAGGAGTGGAGTCACATGGTCCTGGACAGATTCGGCTGGACCGTTGAAGTGGAAGGCGCGGAGAACCTGCCTGCGGCAGGCCCGGTGGTGGTCATATCCAACCACCAGAGCTACGTGGACATTCCGGCGATCTTCAGCATAATGCCCTTCCAGCTGGGCTTCGTGGCAAAGGCCGAGCTGGACAAGATCCCGGTGTTCAACAAATGGATACTGAGGATAAGGGGCCTCCTCATAGACAGAGGGGATGCCAGAGCGTCGCTGAGGACCATAGCGGAGGGCGTGGAACTGGTGAAGCAGGGATTTTCCATGGCCATATTCCCGGAAGGCACCAGGAGCCGCGGCCCGGAGATGGGCGAGTTCAAGGCGGGCAGCCTGAAACTTGCCACCAAGGCGGGATGCCCGGTGCTTCCCATCACCGTATCCGGATCCTACAAGCTCTACGAAGAGACCGGAAACGTCATGGAGAACGAATCCCTGAGACTGATCGTTCATCCGCCCGTGGAGACCGCTGGGCTGAGCCGCAAGGAACTGGCGGAGCTGCCGGACAGGATAGAGGAGATCATAAGGGCAGGACTGTAAAATACAATAAAAGACAAAAGGTCCCTGATGGAGCGAGGATAAAACCCAGCCCGCAGGGATTTTTTTGCCTAGGCCCTCCCGGGGGCCCGTCTTTGAGAATTATGTCAACTGGTTTTACTGTATGATTCCCAAAAGTCATATCCATACAGTAAAGAGATCCATCTTTTACTGTACAAGATCAAAAAATCAGTTTTATACAGTAAGATAATCATGGCAGGCGATGATCATCAACTCAAATCAGCCCTGAACACATGGAAAATGAGGTTTCTTTACTGTACATTTTCGAAAAACGTGATCCGTACAGTAATCCTCAAGGGACCAGGACAAAAAATGCTGTCCAGGGCCTGTTTTCGTACAAAAACCTACCCGCAGCGAGCGGCAGCCCCCTCGACGAGGGCCTATCTACGGCGCCACGCCGCGCCACCCGCGCCGCCCTGCCTCCATCACCCCAATGAAAAACCCCGCGCATCGGCGCGGGGTCATTGTTTCGCTCTTTGGAAGCTTACTCTGCTACGTAGGGAAGAAGCGCAACGGTTCTAGCTCTCTTGATAGCTGTTGTGACAGCTCTCTGATGCATGGAGCATGTTCCTGTGATCCTCTTGGGAAGGATCTTGCCTCTTTCGGTCACGTACTTTCTAAGCTTCTCAACGTCCTTGTAGTCGATGGTCTCGGCCTTGTCAGCGCAGAACTGGCAAACCTTTTTCCTTCTCATGCCGGTAGGACGATTGCTGCTTCTCTTCTCGTACATGTTTCTTATCTCCTCTCTTTAGCGGAAGGGGTCAGAACGGGATGTCCTCTTCGATGGCTGTGAAGCCTTCGGGTGTGAAGTCATCCTTGGGTTCGCTCTGGGACTGATAGCCGGAGTCGAAACCGTTGTCTCTTCTGTTCTCTCTGTCTCCCCATTCCAGGAATTCTACTCTGTCAGCGATGACGTCTGTGGTGTAAACGGTTACACCGTCCTTGTTGGTATAGCTTCCGGTCTGGATTCTTCCCTGGATGCCAACCATTCTGCCCTTCTTGAGGAACTTCTCGCAGTTCTCGGCCTGCTTGCCGAATACTGTGATCCTCGGGAAGTCAGCCTTTCTCTCCTCGCCCTGACGGCTGGGCCTGTCAATGGCGATGGTGAATGAGCATACAGCCATCTGGCTCTGGCTCGTGTATCTGACTTCAGGGTCTCTCGTCAGTCTTCCGATAAGTACAACGCTGTTCATGTGTTACCTCACTTATTTCTCGTCTTTCGCGACGATGATGTGTCTCATTACGTTGTCGGAAATTCTGAGCCTTCTGTCCAATTCCTTCGGCAGTGTGGGATTGCCTTCGAACTCGACGACTACATAGTAGCCTTCTGACTTCTTCTGAATCGGATATGCAAGTTTTCTCATTCCCCAGACATCTGTTTCGCCGACTACTCCATCAGCCGCGATGATCTCCTTAACTGTTTCGATTGTCGCGTCTTTCTTTTCGTCTTCTAAAGCAGGATCGATAATGAACATTACTTCATATTTTGTCATGTCTTTCTCCTTTCTCTGTGGACTTAACGGCTTAGGCTTGAGGCCTAAGCAGAGATCGCACGGTTAGACTCGTGCTCTACCATTATACTCATGCAAAAGATACAATGCAAGAACTTTTTTGAGGAATTTCAAGGGTCTTCACGGGGCCCCTCAGTTGAAGGCGTGGCCAACGAAACAGTTGGTCACGAACCAGTCTCCGCCCAGTGCGTAAGCGCCCTTGGCGCCCACAGACTTGATGTATGCCCTGGCAGGATCCAGGAAGTTCTGGGCCGGGTAACCGTAGAGTATGGGAGCCACCAGAGCGTTGGCATAAAGTCCTCCCGCTATGCAGTCGGGGAAGTTGCCTCCGTAG